>DLLX01000065.1:0-5387 GCA_002479145.1 Prevotella sp. UBA7551
GGTTTTTAAATTAAAAATTTCAGAAAAATAAATTAAAAATCCATGCTTTTGAGCTGCTATTACACAGCTTTGTCCAATCTGTTGGAAATCAATAGGATATGAAGCGTGGTGTCTCCAGTGCAATCTCATGCAGAGATGGTGCTGTCTTGCTGATGTAGAAACTTTCATTGTGTACCGAGTGGAGAAGGAAACAATTCTTGTGATTGCCTTTCCCAACCGAATAAATGGGGTAGTTGACAAGTCATCGCATCCGAACGGAAAGCATCCAAGCAGCCGATGGCGTGTTCAACAACGACAAAAAACCGGTGCAGCCCACCCCACAATTGCGGCTTTTTTATTAACTTTGTACCCCAATAATAATCTTGTGGGAACTGGAAAGATGGAAAGTGCTTTCAGCGAAGTGATAGGCCAGGCCGACGTAATCAGCCGCCTGGTGCAGACAGCGCGCGAAGACCGTGTGCCCCAGGCACTGCTGTTTTGCGGCATGCCCGGTGTGGGCAAGCTGGCGTTGGCGATGGGTTTTGCGGCCTATCTGCTCAGCGAGGGTACCCCTTCGATGCCCGTCACTGCCCCCAATGCGCGGGCGATGCTGCGTCTTTGGGAGCATCCCGACCTCCACTTCAGCTTTCCCACAATCAAGAAAGCCGGTACTTCGAGCGGCTACAAGCCCGTGAGCGACGACTTTGCCAAGCCTTGGCATGAGCTGATCATGCGCGGCCCCTACTTCTCGATTGAGCAGTGGCTCCGCCAGATGGGCGCGACGACGCAGCAAGGCATCATCACTGCCCGCGAGGGCGACGAGCTTCTGCGCAAGTTGTCGCTCAAATCGAGTCTCGGCGGCTACAAGGTGAGCATCATTTGGTTGCCCGAGCGTGCCGGCGAGGAGTTCTCCAACGGCATCCTCAAGCTCCTTGAGGAGCCGCCTCAGCACACCGTCTTCATGCTGGTCAGCGAAGAACCTGACCTATTACTTGACACCATCCGCAGCCGAACCCAGCGTATCGACGTGAAACCCATCGGAGAAACCAGTCTGGCAGAGGCTCTTCAGACCCGCAGGGGGCTTGACGAGGCTACCGCAAGGCAGGTGGCACGCGTGGCACAAGGCAGTTGGTTGGAGGCCATGCAGATCCTTTCGCCCAACAACGAGAACGCCGACTTCCTCGAAATGTTCCAGAAGCTCATGCGGTTGTGCTATATGCGGGACATAGGCGGGCTGAAGACATGGAGTCAGCAGGCCGCCGAGCTGGGCCGCGAGAAGGAAAAGCGCATGCTGAGCTACTTCCTCGAGCAGGTGAGGGAGAACTTCATGTACAATTTCCGCATCCCAGAGTTGTGCTATCAGACACGCGCCGAGGCTGATTTCTCTCGCAACTTTGCCCGCTTCATCAACGAGCGCAACGTGATAGAGATGAGCGAATTGTTTGAGATGGCAATCCGTGATGTCGGCCAGAACGCCAACGGGAAGATCGTCTTCTTCGACATGGCACTGAAACTTATTGTGCTTATCCTGAGAAAATAACGAATCAGACAGCAGTTTATGGACTTTAAGAATATGAAATATCAGTTGTGGCGCGGCACCGACCGTGGCTTGTGCAGCCGTGGTTGTGGCCGTCAGGACCACCAGTTGAACACCTATGACTGGTTGGCCGACGTGCCAGGCAACAACGCTACGACCGATCTTGTCGAGGTGCAATTCAAGAACACCCGCAAGGGATATTACCACAATGTGAACCATCTTGACTTGAAGAAAGGCGATATCGTCGCCGTTGAGGCCAATCCCGGCCACGACATTGGCGTGGTGACGCTCACCGGGCAGCTCGTCCGGCTTCAACTCAAGAAGGCCGACATCAAGTCGCCCGCCGACATCCGCCGTATCTACCGCATAGCCAAGGAGTCGGACATGGAGAAATATAAGGCAGCGAAGGCCCGCGAGCACGACACGATGATTCGGAGCCGTGTCATCGCCAAAGGGCTGGGGCTGAAAATGAAGATAGGCGACGTGGAGTATCAGGGCGACGGCAACAAAGCCATTTTCTATTACATCGCCGATGAGCGTGTCGATTTCCGCCAGTTGATTAAGGATCTCGCTGCCGCCTTCCACGTTCGTATCGAGATGAAGCAGATTGGGGCGCGCCAAGAGGCCGGGCGCATTGGCGGTACGGGGCCTTGTGGTCGCGAGTTGTGTTGCGCCACGTGGGTGAGAAACTTCTCCAGTGTGAGTACCAACTCAGCCCGTTTTCAAGGAGTGAGCCTCAATCCCACCAAACTTGCCGGGATGTGTGCGAAGCTAAAGTGCTGCCTCAACTATGAGGTGGACGACTATATGGAGGCCGCCCGCCGCTTGCCGAGCCGTGAAGTGTCGCTCCATACGCAAGATGCTGAGTATTTCCTGGTCAAAACCGACATCCTCAGCGGCGAGTGCACCTATTCCACCGACCGCAAAAAAATGGTCAACGTGGAGGTCATCCCTGCGCGCCGTGCCCGTGAGGTGATTGAGTTGAACCGTCAGGGCGAGAAGCCGATGTCGCTGACGGAAAACGTAAATGCGAAAGTGGAGGAGAAGTCGGCCGACTTGCTGGCCGACGGCGACCTCAGCCGCTTCGACAGGTTTCAGAAAAAGAAGAAAAAGAAGAAGAAACAAGCATCCCCACAGCCTTCCCGTCAGGGTGACGCTGCGAGCCGTCCTCGTCCACAGGGCAAGGCCCGTGGAGAGAAAGCGCCCCGTGAGGGAAGCCGACAGGGAAAGGAACGCCAGCAACCTCAGTCGGGGCAGCACCCGCAACCACCACGCCGCCCCCAAGAGGCAGGGCGTGCGGAATCTGGTGGCAGCCAGCAGCAACGTCCGGATGCGCCGACACAGAATGGCGGGGCAAAGGAGAAGAAAGGAAATAATGAGGGGAAGTAGAACTTTCATGGCAGCTGTCGTCGCTCTGGTGACGGCTGCCGTGCTATTGACGGGATGTCAAGACGCGCGCGTCTATGACCACTATGAGCCGGTGAGCGATGGTGGATGGGAGCGCAACGACACGCTGCGATTCACCATTCCACGGCAGCTCAAGGGCCACTATGAGGTCAATCTGGGCCTGCGGTTCAATCATCTCTATCCCTATCGCGACCTTAGCTTGATAGTAAGCTATGCCACCTATCCCCCCGGCAGCGTGGTGTCCGATACCGTGTTGGTGCATCTCGTCAACGAGGAGGGGCGACCTTTCGGCAAGGTGGGGGTGACTTCAGCCACCCTCACGGCCAGAATCAAGGAGTTGAGCCTTCACAACGGCGACTCTATCTACGTCACCGTTCATCACAATATGCGTCGTGATCAACTGCCAGGAATCAACGACGTGGGGGTGCAGCTGGTGAAAAAATGACGATACTTCCCTGTGTGGGCAAGGCAAATATTCTCCTGATGGTAAAATAAACGGTGAAATATTTTGCTTGTTATGTAAATTTTTGATAAATTTGCAGTGGAGAGTAGGCGTCATCATGCTGCTTATCGCTCTCTGTCATGTGGCAACTGGGGATATAGACCATCCCCCCATTGCTTCAAAACCGTATAATGGCCACCAATCAATCTATGATAATGGAACAGAATTTCAACTACACCAATCCGAATTTGGGAGGACAGCTTCCTCCCAAACCTGACAACAATCTTGTGCTTGCCATCGTTACAACGGTGTGCTGCTGCCTCCCCTTTGGCATAGTGGCCATCATAAAGGCAGCTAAAGTGAACGGACTTTATCTGGCACAGCAGTATGAAGCGGCAGTCAAGGCGGCATCAGACGCCAAGAAGTGGTCTCTTATAGGCATCGGAGTAGGATTGCTTGTCCAAATCTTATATGCGGTTGCCTATTGTTTTATGGGTTTAGGTGCGGCTTTGCAGAACATACAATAAGCGCATCTTGCTATGCTCAGCCATTGTGGTAGTCGGATTGTTCCTGTTTCGTTTCAATCCGTCTGCCTATTGGTTTTGGCCAAAATGTCCAGTGAAGCTGCTCACTGGGCTGAGTTGTCCCGCCTGCGGCATACAGCGATTTGTGCATGCCTTGCTCCATGGACACCTTCAGGAGGCTGTGGGTTATAATTATTATCTGGTCTACGCCCTCCCTTACACCCTCCTTTTGATAGCAGTCCACGTGCTTCCGCACTCTAATGCAGTGGCGCATGTGCGAGGGTGGTTGGAAAGTAAGCCTGCAGTTTGGCTTTACATCATCTCATTCTGCGTATGGTTTGTAGTGCGGAATATGTTTAGCATCTAAAAAACAATCGAATATGGAAAAAGATAAGGCAGCCCAGCTGGTAGCCATGTATGGGGATAAGTTTCCCAATTATGTTATTCCTCAACTATACAGCACGCTTGAAAACATGGACTATAGTCAGGCATCCATCTGCATGGCGCAAAATAAAGATCCGCTTATAGCTCTCCTGCTGTCCATCTTAGTCGGCGGTTTTGGCATCGACCGCTTCTATCTTGGCGACACCTTGCTGGGTGTACTGAAACTCATCACCTGTGGTGGGTGTGGGATATGGACCATCATTGACTGGTTTCTTGTCATGAATACCACTAAGGAAAAGAACTATGCCAGATTCATAGGCGTCTCTTTGTAAGCCGCCTAAGCCCCTGTGCTGCACCAACGTCTTTCTTGATGTCCAGCAATAGCCTTTGTGGGTAGCTGGATGGCCTTTTGGCAGCGTCAGCTTCTGATGAGGTTGCGTCCCGCATCGATGCGCAGGAAGATGAACAGAAGCAGTGTGAAGCCCCACAGCGACGAGCCGCCATAGCTGAAGAAGGGCAGCGGGATGCCAATGACAGGGGTAAGTCCGAGCACCATGCCCACGTTGATGAAGACATGGAAAAGGAAGATGCTGGCCACGCAGTAGCCATAGATGCGCCCGAACTTGAAGGGCTGTCGCTCTGCAATCTTCATCAGTCGCGTAATCAGGGCAAGAAATAGCAGCAGTACGGCCGCCGAACCAAGAAATCCTTCCTCCTCGCCGACGGTGCAAAAGATGAAGTCGGTGTCCTGCTCGGGCACGAACTTTAGCTTGGTTTGTGTGCCGTTGAGAAATCCTTTGCCCTGCAGACCGCCCGAACCAATGGCAATTTCGCTCTGGTGGACGTTGTATCCCGCACCCGCAAGGTCGTCGTCGAGGCCGAGCAGCACATTGATACGCACGCGTTGGTGGGGCTGCATCACATCGTTGAGCACATAGTCGGCCGAGTAGAAAAAAGCGATGGAGCCCACAGCGAAGATTGCCGCATAGAGATAGGTGACGAACCGGGTGCGCAAGGCGTTGTAAATCAGGTGACCGATGAGAAGGGCAGAGAGTATGAGCTGCACCCATACGATGTCGAAGGGGATGACAAACTCGGAGAAGAGAAACGCCAA
>DLLX01000065.1:5433-5704 GCA_002479145.1 Prevotella sp. UBA7551
AGGGGGTGTTGTCGGTCGCCATTGTAGGCATAGACCATCCCCGAGGAGAACAGTTGTACGAGCAGGAGGACGGAAAACTTGCCTACTGAGGTAGGCGTGTCGAAGAGCATGGTTTGCTCAAACTTGATTCCGATGACGAAATAGACAATCATTGCCACGCCGGTGAAGAGGAATCCGCCGGGCATTCCTTCGCGGTAGAGCATCAGAAAGAAGGACAAGTAAACGAGTGCCGAGCCGGTTTCGCGCTGTCCGATGATGCAGAGCATCGGCA
>DLLX01000065.1:5780-25247 GCA_002479145.1 Prevotella sp. UBA7551
CGTGCTCATGAGCTTTGATATGGCGAGCGCGGTGGCGAACTTGGCGAACTCGGCGGGCTGAAGTCGCAGGCTTCCCAGAACAATCCATGATCGCGAACCCTTGATTTCGTGTGGGTTGAAAATCGTCGCGAAGAGCAGAAGGACAAGCAGTCCGTAAATGACGTAGGCGAAGGTATCGAAGTATCGGTCATCGAGCATCAGCAGGACGAAGCCCAGACAGATGCTCGTGCCAATCCAAACGACCTGCATTCCCGAGCGCGTGGAGAGGGAAAATATCTCGGTGTCGCCGTAAGTGTAGCTTGCCCCGCAGACGCTTACCCACCCGAAGGCGAGCAAAGCAAGGTATATGCCTATCGTCCACCAGTCAAGCGACTGGAGAATGCCTTTCTGATTGTCCGACTTTTCCATAACCATGATGCTGCTATTCCTTCTTGCTTTCCTTGTCGTTTTCCTTGTGCGACGGTTTGTGGTCTTTCTCGTCGTCGCGCCGCCGCTCCTCACTCTGAGGCCTTATCTCGTTCTCTACTTTGATGGCCGGGTCGTTCTGCGGCTCGTTCTTTTTCCTTTCTTGGTGTTTTCTCTCCTTTTCCTCGGCCAACTTCTTCTGTTGTTTGTCGCGCTCGAGCTTCAGCGAGTCCTTGATGGCGTTGATTCGCTTGAGCGAGTCGAGCCGTAAAGAGTCGGCATGGCTCATCGGCGACTTGAAGGGGTAGGAGATATGCTGGTTTTGTATCTGCGTAGCCTTGCGCGCATCGGCCTCTGTCAGCTTGCCGTTGATGTATTGCTCCATCATCAGCGAGCCGATGGGCACACCATAGACAGCTCCCCATCCGCCATTTTCCACATATACTGCGATGGCGATCTTAGGCGTATCGACGGGCGCAAATCCCATAAAGACGGAGTGGTCTTTGCCCTTGTTCTGTGCCGTACCTGTTTTTCCCGCCATTTGATAGCCTGGATGCACGGCGTGGGCGCACGTTCCGCGGATGGCGGAGGAGACCATTCCCTTGACCACTTCCTCATAGGCGGCTTGGCTTCCCTTTGTCCGATGCCGCTCATAATACTTCCGGTCGATGCTTCCGCCTTTGATATGGCGCACCACATGGGGCGTGATGTAGTAGCCTCGGTTGGCTATCGTCGCGCCCAGGTTGGCGATTTGCAGTGGCGTGGCGTTGACTTCGCCTTGCCCGATGGCGATGGAGATGACCGACAGCGGGTTCCAACGGCCAAAGGCATTGTCGTAGAATTTGGCGTTGGGGATCATTCCGCGCCGTTCGCCGGGCAGGTCAATGCCCAGTTTGTAGCCGAATCCCTGCGAGACCATGTAGTCGCGCCACACGTTCATGGCATCTTCGAGCGTGGGGTACTTCTTTCTATTGGATAGCATGTAGTACAATCCCCAGCAGAAGTAGCTGTTACATGATGTGCTGATGGCTGGAACGAGTGCGATAGGGCTCGCATGAGAGTGGCATCCCACGTGAAGTCCCTTGAATGAGAATCCGTGTGCGCAGGGGAAACGGGTGGAGTCGTTGACGATTCCCTCCGTGTAGAACGTCACAGCCTGCGTGGTCTTGAATGTACTTCCAGGAGGATATTGGCCGCTGATGGCCCTGTTGATGAGCGGTTTGGCCGGATCGACAGTCAGACGGAGCTGATTCTTACCGCGAAGTTTGCCAATCATCATCCGTGGGTCGTAGGTTGGCGATGACACCATGGCCAGAATCTGTCCCGTTTTCGGCTCAATGGCCACGATAGCCCCGAGCTTTCCCTCCATGAGTCGTTCGCCGAGCTTCTGCAATTCCAAGTCCAGACCGAGCTGTATGTCCTTTCCTGGCAGAGGCTTCTGGTCGAATTTCCCGTTTTTATAGCGGCCTTGGATGCGTCCGCGGGCATCTCGGAGCAGTATTTGCACCCCTTTCCTGCCGCGAAGCTCTTTCTCATACTGGCGTTCTATGCCCTGCTTGCCGATGTAGTCGCCTGGCTGGTAGTAGTCATCCTCCTCAATGTCGCTCTGTGACACCTCTGCCACGTCGCCCAACAGGTGTGCCGCTACGGGCTCTTTGTACTGACGGATGCTGCGTCGCTGGATGTAAAAGCCCGGAAAACGGAAGATTTTTTCTTGGAATGCGCTGAATTCCTTGTCTGGAAGCTGCCCCATGAAGAGCTGTTGGGTGAACCTTGAGTAGCCCGGATTCTTCCTCCGGTCCTTTATCTCGGCCATCCGCTTGTTGAAAAAGTCCCGGGTGATGCCCAAAGAGTTGCAAAAGTCCATGGTGTCCAGGCGTCCCGCTTCTTCGTTCATGACCACCATGATGTCGTAGGCAGGCTGATTGAAGACGAGCAGCTTGCCGTTTCGGTCGGTGATAGTCCCGCGTGAGGGAAATTCTATCTTCTTCAGGAAGGCATTGGAGTCGGCGCTTTTGCGGTAGTCATCGCTGGCAATTTGCAACGAAAAGAGCCGGATGATATAGACAACAATGATGAATGAGGCAATGCCACTAAGCACATAGCGTCTTTTTTCCAGGTCGAAATTCTTCATTTAGCGGCTCCTTACGTTATCGATGACAAAGACAAGCAGAAACGTAATCAGCGTGCTCCCACTCACATTCAGCAGCCATTCCACAGGATCGAAGAAGCTGAATTGCTCTAAAGTGAAGAAAAGGATGCAGAAAATCAGTGTGGAGATGAGGCTGTACCAGGCGTATTTGGCCGGCCCGAGCGTGGTAATGCGTGGGGAAAGGTCTTCGGCAGACTCGCGTGGGATAAAGAATGACAACAGATAGGGCTGCACAAAGGCAAGAAAAGTAAGTGAACCGGCGGCCACGCCGGGCGTATTGGAGAAAGTGTCGAGCAATAGACCCATGCAGAATCCCCACAACAACAGTCCCCATCGGGGATAATGGCGGCGTATGCTGATAATGAAATAGACATAGAGCAGCGGGGTGGCACAGCCAAATAGGTGGATTTGGCCCAGTACCAGCACCTGGGCGAGGCACAGGATGACGAAGAGTGCGAGTCTTCGGAGCAAGTCAACGTTCATCTTTCTTCTTTCTCCTTAATATAATCTGACGGCCTTACCATTACAGTATGAATGCCTTACGGAATGTAACACCATTGACAACAGGCGGATAGAGGCGCATATATAACCTTTCGCGACACTGACTGCCGGATGATAGGGGCTGCCGTGTCGTGCGGTTAATTATCCGATGGCGGCTTGATGGAGTCTTTTGCAGCTTCCATTAAGCGTCGCAGCTCACCTAATTGGGGCGCATCGATGACGCAAACATCGCGCAAATTGGCAAAATCTGTGGACAAAGCCACCTGCACACGGTAGGAAAGACCGTCCTCGGAGTTGAACACCTTCTTCACTTTTCCTACCAGCAAGCCTGCGGGGAACACCGCCGAATAACCGCTTGTGAGCACCCTGTCGCCTATCTTGAAGCGCGCATGGCGTGGAACATCGTCCAAATAGGCAATGTTGGGTGCGTTCCCAGCCCAGTGAAGGTAGCCGAAATAGTCGCGGCCGGCAATGGAACAGCTGATGTTTGACTTGTTGTTGAGCACCGGAATGACCACCGAGTAGTGTCGTCCGACGAGATAAACTATGCCCACAACGCCATTTCCACACGCCACGCCCATGTCTTTCCTCACCCCATCTGCGCTTCCTCGGTCGATGGTCATCAAGTTATCGGGCCGGTCCAGCGAGTTGCTCACCACCTTGGCCAGAATCAACCGGTACTTGGTCAGTTGTCTAAACTGGCCGCGTTTCAAGTAGGTGGAGTCCTTGGTCTGGTCATAAAGCTGGTCGGAGAGCGTCTTCAGCTGTTGCTCCAGCTCCAGATTGTGCTTCGTCAACTCCTCGTTGGCCTCCCGCATGCTGAGAAACGACAGCAGCTTCGACTCCTGCTCATAGACGATGCCGGCGAGATAGTTGGCCGAAGTGAACCATACGCTGGCCTGATAGCTGTTGAAGCGGAACAGCAACACCCCACTGATTACCTCCAGAATGATGAAGAGAAACCAGTGAAAGTTGCGCGACAGAAACTCCGTCAGATTGTGCATCGGTGCTTTCTACATGAGAAATATGGAATGGCCGAGGCTATGGCCATCCTACACTTCATCCATTGATGATACCAACCCTGCTGCCCTTTATCTCATCAAGAATGAGAAGCGGTCCACATTCTTCAAGGCAATACCTGCCCCCGTGGCCACACTGTGGAGCGGATCCTCTGCGATGTGGAATGGGATGTTGATTTTATCGGTGAGCCGTTTGTCCAGTCCGCGCAGCAGTGCGCCGCCGCCTGTAAGCCAGATGCCGTTCTTTACGATGTCTGCATAAAGCTCGGGCGGGGTGTTTTCCAATGCTGAGAGCACGGCGTTCTCAATCTTCGCCACCGTTTTGTCGAGGCAATGGGCAATCTCTTGGTAGCATACGGGCACCTCCATGGGCAGTGCCGTGATGCGGTTTGGCCCGTGGATGACATAGTCTTCGGGCGCATCATCGCCCAGGTCAGTCAGTGCCGACCCGACGTGCACCTTGATTCGCTCGGCCATCCGCTCGCTCACCTTGACGTTGTGCTGCCGGCTCATATACTCTTGTATGTCCGCCGTGAGGTCGTCTCCTGCCACACGGATGGAGTTGTTGCTCACGATTCCACCCAGAGAGATGACCGCAATCTCTGTGCTTCCGCCGCCTATGTCGACGATCATGTTGCCTTCAGGTGCCTCAACGTCAATGCCTATGCCCAGGGCGGCTGCCATTGGCTCAAAGATTAAGTAGACATCGCGGCCGTCGGCGTGCTCCGCAGAGTCGCGTACTGCCCGAAGCTCCACCTCGGTGCTGCCCGATGGCACGCCAATGACCATGCGCAGTGAAGGCGAGAAGATGCGGCTGCCCGTGTGAACCATCTTGATCAAGCCGCGGATCATTTGCTCACAGGCCGTGAAGTCGGCTATCACGCCATCGCGTAGCGGACGAATGGTGCGGATGTTGGCGTGCTCCTTCTCATACATCATCTTTGCTTCACCACCCACAGCAATCATTTTCCCTGTCCGTCGGTCCAGGGCTACGACGGAAGGCTCGTCCACTACAATCTTGTCATCGCTGATAATGATGGTGTTGGCCGTGCCCAAATCCATCGCTATTTCTTGGATAAATGAAAAGAGTTTCATTCCTTCTTACTACTTTTTTCTTTTGTGTTGTTATTTAATCTACTTGGCAAAAAGCATTATTTGACAAACCATTCGTGGATGGCGGTGTCATAGTGACTGCTCACTGCAAAGGCTTTTTCAGCAAAATTCCTGCGCTCTTCCAGCTCCGTCTGTGCGCCTTTGCGCTCCAGAATGTTGTCAAGCATGGCATATTCGGCTTTGCTCGGCACTATCACTACGTCCTTGAAGTTCTTGGCTCCGGCGCGAATGAGCGAGATACCGCCGATATCGATTTTCTCAATGATCTCATCCTCGCTTGCTCCTCTGGCCACCGTCTGCTCAAAAGGGTAGAGATCGACCACCACCAGGTCGATAGGCACGATACCATACTGCTCCATCTGCTTGCGGTCGCCCTTGTTGTCGCGTCGTGCGAGGATGCCTCCGAACACCTTCGGATGCAAAGTCTTGACCCTTCCGCCGAGGATGGAGGGATAAGAGGTGACGTCCTCCACTTTCTGACACGCATAGCCCAGTGATTCAATGAACTTCTGGGTACCGCCTGTGCTAAGAAATTTCACGCCATTTTCGTTCAGTTTCTTCAAGATATGCTCAAGTCCATCTTTGTGAAAGACCGAGATTAACGCAGTCTTGATTTGCTTTGTGCCTGCCATTTTGTCTTGCTCTTTTTATAATAAGTGTGCAAATTTACAAAATCTTCGGCAACTACTATGTGGGTGAGTCCTAAAAATATTAAAACAAGTCGATTTAATTGCCCTTTGTCAATGCCGCCCTGTTGTAAAGCCGTACCTTTGCTGTATGAACTTTACCGACACATTGCTCAGTTGGTTTGCCTCCCACGGTCGCTCATTGCCATGGCGCGAGGCGGGCACCCCGTACGCAATCTGGCTTAGTGAAATCATTTTGCAGCAGACGCGGGTAGCCCAAGGCGAGGCCTACTGGCGTCGATTTCTGGCGCAATGGCCCACCGTGGAGCAGCTTGCCGCCGCATCTGAGGACGAGGTGTTGCGCGCCTGGCAGGGGCTTGGATACTATTCAAGGGCACGCAATCTCCATACTGCCGCACAGCAGATAGCCGCCTTGGGTCATTTTCCGGACACTTATGCTTCCATTCGTGCCCTGAAAGGTGTCGGCGACTACACCGCTGCCGCCATCGCCTCGTTTGCCTTCGGGCTTCCCCATGCCGCTGTGGACGGCAACGCCTACCGTGTGCTGGCCCGCTACTTCGGCATCGACACCCCCATCGACGACGCGAAGGGTAAGCGTACCTTTGCCGTTCTGGCACAGTCGCTGCTCCCTGAGGGACGCGCGGCCGACTTCAACCAGGCGATGATGGACTTTGGTGCCACCCAGTGTGTACCCCGCTCACCCCGTTGCGAGATCTGTCCGATGGCCGAGACTTGCGATGCGCTGCGGACGGGAAGGGTTTCTGTGCTGCCCGTCAGGCGGAAACGGGTCGGCGTGCAGGAGCGTCAGCTCACCTATCTTTATCTCCGTTGTGGTGGCCGGACGGCTATTCACCAGCGGGGAGCGGGTGACATCTGGCAGGGACTGTGGGAACCTCTCCTCATTCAGCCCACGGAAGTGCGCCCCGTCTATGAGCTTCGGGCGCACCATGTCAAGCATGTGCTCACCCATAGGGTGCTCTATGCTGACCTTTACCTCTACCAACCGGCCACGCCTCCCGTCCTTCCTGAAGGCTGTCGTTGGGTGGATGAGGCCGATTTGGGGCAGTATGCTTTGCCCCGGCTGGTTGAAAAACTTATCGCCCTGCTCTGAAAATCTTCTGGAGCAGGGCGATAAGTCCCTCCCAATAAGAAGAGACCGTGTTGTGCCTAAGAAAATGTTACTGCTGCTCTTCCGTCACTTGTTGCTTCCGTGGAAAGAATTTCCCCGTCGTATTGGCGACATATACGCCGATGAGAATCAGTGCACAACCGACATAGGCCATCACCGTCATAGGCTCGCTGAGAAACATTGCCGCGATGACCACGGTGAAGAGTGGGCTAAGGTAGTTGTAGTTGGAGGCCGTCATGGCACCGAGTTTCTCGATGATGATGCTGTAGAGGAAGAAGCAGCAGCACGAAGCGATGAGACCGAGGAAGAGCAGATTGCCCAGTACATCGACGTGCAAGAGGTGATCTACTGGAAATTTCCAGGGCCAAATCAGGAAAAGCGGCAAGGCGGTCAGCAGACCGTAGCCGAACACTTTGCGGGTGATGGTGGCCGCGTCATACTTCTCCGAGATGGGTTTCAGCAGAAAGGAGTAGAGCCCGAAGGAAGCCGAAGTGAGCACGGCGATAAGGTCTCCGGTCGGATTGAAGCACAATTCTCCCTGCCCGTTGAATATGACCATCGCCACACCGGCTATCGCCAAGAGCGTCCCCAAGGCGAAGTTGCTGGTCAGGCGAGTCCCTTTGATGAAGAGGATGCTGAAGATCATCGTGAAGATGGGCGACGCACTGACGATGAAGCTCACGTTATTGACGTTGGTCATGCTGATGGCCACGTTCTCACTGACGAAGTAAAGCGATGCGCCAGTGATGCCGAGCACCACCATTTTCAGCTCGTCGCGCCACGAGTCGGTCAGCATCCGCTTGTGGGCAAATAGCAGCATGGCCACATAGGCGAGGATGTAGCGGGCGTAGAAAATCTCCAAGGCCGACATTCCGGCGTGGACAAGCACCTTGGTGTTGACGAGCGTGCCTCCCCAGATGGCTACGACGAATAGTGCCAGCAGATGGAATGTGAGTGTTTTGTTACCTTTCATTTGTCTTGGTCGAGTTTTGGTTTTTGCCTTATTCTTGTGCCAAAAGCGGTTGCAAAGGTAGCGTATTTTGGGCAAACTACAAATGAAAAGCAAATAAATTTTCTAATAAAATGCAGTTTTGTGGCTCACGCAGGGTGCCAAAAACATTCGTTCTGACGGCTTTGACACCCTCTTTGGTTTTTCTTACCAGCGTGGCTTGTGGCTTGACGGGGTGGCGCAGGACCATCCTGCCGTACTCAATCACCCAATCAGTCATTAGGTTTCGTCGGATAGCCCGAAGACATCTCGGTTTTTGTCGATTTCGATCTAAGGGCCGATTCGGCTCAATCCCGCTTTGTCAGCTGGGCGATGGTGGCGCGCACCCGTGCTTCTGTCGTGTAGAGCAGGGTGTCCTCGTCGGTATTGGGGTCGCCCATGAACACCTCGGGGTTACTGAATCTCATCTTGCTTTTCACCGCTTCGCGGGCGGAGAAGTGGTATTCCGTCACGCCTGTCTGCTCGTATAGGCTGCGTATGTTCTGCTCGTTCACCCCACAGCCGGCCAAGATGATGATGCGTCCGGCAGCTTTCTCGTGGAGTTGCCTCAGTAGTGGCGCACCCTCGATGGCCTTCGGCTGCTGCCCGGAGGTGAGGATGCGGTCGAAGCCAAGGTCGATAAGTTGTTCCAATGCTTCGAATGGGTCACGGCATCGGTCGAAAGCGCGGTGGAAGGTGAGCGACATTCCCCGTGCTTTTTCCACCAGGCGGCGGTTGGCCTCCATGTCTATCGCCCCGTCCTCGCGCAGGCATCCGAACACCACACCGTCGGCTCCGAGCTGCCGTGCCGCTTCGATGTCGGCTTCCATGCGCTCCATTTCCAGAGGGGTGTAGAGAAAATCGCCGCCCCGTGGGCGGATGATGACGTGCAGCCGCGTTGCTTTCATTAGCCTGCGTGCCACCTTGATTTCGCCATACGAAGGGGTAGTGCCTCCCTCGGGGATTCCCGCGCACAGCTCTACGCGGTCAGCACCGCCTGCTTGTGCGGCCAAACAACTCTCTACGCCATTGGCGCAGACCTCAAACCGAAACGCTTTCTTCTCCATGTGTCAATGTCGTTTTTCGTGCAAAAGTACGGCCATTTCGCCCTTTCTCCAAATAAAAATCGTATTTTTGCAACCTAAAAGCGGGTCGTCCGCTGCCAGTAGTTGGTATTCAAATAAAACAAAAATAGAATGGGAAAGATTATTTTGACGGGCGACCGGCCCACCGGCAAGCTCCATTTGGGGCACTATGTAGGCAGCCTGCGTCGTCGCGTGGAGCTTCAGAACGCTGGAGACTACGAGCGGATGTTTGTCTTTATGGCCGACGTACAGGCCCTGACGGACAACGCCGACAACCCTGAGAAGATTCGGCAGAACATCATCGAGGTGGCACTCGATTACCTTTCGGCTGGTCTTGATCCCGAGAAGTGCACGCTCTATATCCAGAGCTGCATTCCCGAGTTGGCCGAGCTGATGGTCTATATGATGAACCTGGTCAGCGTTTCGCGCGTGCAGCGCAACCCGACGGTGAAGACCGAGATCAAGATGCGCAACTTTGAGGCCAACCTTCCCCTTGGCTTCTTCTGCTATCCCGTGTCGCAAGCTGCTGACATCGCGGCCTTCAAGGCTACCGTGGTGCCCGCCGGCGAGGACCAAGAGCCTATGCTTGAGCTGACGCGCGAGATTGTCCGTCGATTCAATCAAGTCTATGCCCCCGTGTTTCCCGAGCCGGAAATCATGCTGCCCGAGAACCAGACGGCCCGTCGTCTGCCCGGCACCGACGGCAAGGAGAAGATGAGCAAGAGCCTCGGCAACTGCATCTACCTCTCCGATGACAAGGATACGGTGTGGAAAAAGGTGAAGGCCATGTACACCGATCCCACTCATCTGAACGTCAGCGACCCCGGTCATGTGGAGGGAAATGCCGTCTTTACCTACCTTGACGCGTTCTCCACCGATGCCGACTTTGCCGACTTCTGGCCTGAGTTCAGCAACCTTGATGAACTGAAGGCGGCCTATACGGCGGGCGGCATTGGCGACATGAAGTGCAAGAAGCTGCTCAACAAGGTGCTCGACCGCATACTCGACCCCATCCGCCAGCGCCGTCACGAGCTGGAGCAGGACATCCCCGAGATCTACAACATCCTCCGCAAGGGCACCGACGTGGCCCGCGAGGTGGCCGCTCAGACCATGGACGAGGTGCGCAACGCGATGCGTATCAACTACTTCGAGGACGACGCGCTCATCCGGGAGCAGGCAGAACGATTCCGCCAGAAGTAACTGTCATCCCTCCATACAACGCAAAAGGCGCTGCCCCATGCTGCTTATACCTATTATATAAGGAGCGTAGGGCAGCGCTTTTTTTGATTTTTCGTCAACCATCATGCCGTGGCGTGCCGAGGCATTTGTCTTGTGAGGCACGTTATCCGCAGCACTTGCTGATGCGCTGCAACGCTGTCTCGAGCAGGGCGCGCCGGCAAGCGAGGTTGATGCGTAGGTAGTCCTTGCCCGCTTCCGCTCCGTAGAGCGTGCCGCTGTTGAGCTTCACTTTAGCTTGCTCCATGATTTTCTCCGCCAGCCTGTCTGCTCCCATGCCCGTTCGGCTGATGTCCACCCATGCCAGATAGGTGCCCTCCATGTGCATCACTTGCCATTTCGGCAACCGCTCCCGGCAGAATGCCCGCAGCAACTCGTAGTTGTCGCGGATGTAAAGGTTGAGTGCGTCGATCCATTCCTCGCTCTCATTATAGGCAGCCTGTATGGCAACCGGGGCGAAGGGGTTCACGTCACAAATCTCAAAGATGTTGACCACGCGCTCTATGCGTCTCCGCCACGCTGCGTTCTTGGTGATGATGTTGGCCATCTGCAACCCTGCGATGTTGAAACTCTTCGACGGCGAGGTCAGCGTGACGCTGTTTTCCAGACACGCCTCGCTCACTGCGGCCAGTGGCGTGTAGCGGAATCCCGGCAATACCAGCTCGTTGTGAATCTCGTCGCTCACGATGACCACGTGGTGGCGGGTGCAGATGTCGTTCATCCGCTCCAGCTCCTCCCGCGTCCACACCCTTCCGGTGGGGTTCTGTGGGTTGCAGAGCAGGAAGACGGTGGTCTTCTCGTCGGCACACTTGCGCTCGAAGTCGTCGAAGTCCATCACGAAACGGTCGCCGTCGCGTAGGAGTCGTGTCTCCAAGACCTCGCATCCCTGGTTGTGTATGCTGGAGAAGAAACAGTTGTAGGCGGGAGTCTGCACGAGCACCTTCTCCCCCGGGAGTGTCAGGGCCTTGATAGTGGCCGACGCTGCGGGCACCACCCCGGTGGTGTAGAGCATCCATTGGCGAGCTATCGTCCAGTCGTGGCGGCGCTTAAACCACCTGATGACCGCGTCGTAGTAGCTCTCCGGCACGGCGGTGTAGCCGAACACGGGGTGGGCGGCACGCTCCCTGACGGCCCTCTCGATGGCAGGGGCGACGGCAAAGTCCATGTCTGCCACCCACATCGGTATCACGTCGTCCGACGGCATCGTGTCCCACTTGTAGCAACCCGTGCCGCGCCGTGTCACCGGTTGGTCAAAAAAGTCGTGTCCTATCATCGGTTGGCCTCGAAGGTGAGTGTGTTGCCGCCGTCGGCCTCGCTGGCCACGTGTCCCTTGGCATATTGGTTCATCGTCAGCCGTCCTATCTTCTCGGCTTGGATCTTGCCGCTGATGGGGTTTTTCACCTCCGTTATCGTGCCCTTGATGCGTGCGTCCACACCCGCACAGTCCTCGAAGGCACGGTCGCAGGCGGCGTCGAAGGTGCAGTCTTCCAGCACGATGCCGTCGCTGTAGCACAGGGGCTGCTCGCCGCCGATGTGGCAACGCACGAACTTGATGTTCTTGCTGTGCCAGGCAAGGTACTCGCCGTCTATCTCAGAGTCGTAGACCACGACGTTGTCGCACTCCCAGAAGCTGTCCTTGGTGGTAATCTTCGCATGGTGTACCTCCACGTTGCGGCAGTACTGGAACACATACTTTGCGTCGCTCACCAGCCCGTCCACATAGATGTTCTTCGAGAACATGAAAGGGTAGGTGCCTTGGTGCAGCTCCACATTCTTGAGCTTCAGCCCGTCGATGCGCCAGAACGTCTCGTCGGCATCGGTAATCTTGACGTTCTCCAGATCCAGGTTCTTCATCTCGCGGAAGAACTTTGGGCCGTCGATGACGCAGTCTTTCATCACCATGTCGTCGCTATACCAGATGGCAGAGCGCGATCCGGGCGCAAAGTAGCACCCCGTGATGAGGCTTCCGTCGACGTGCCACCACGGGTATTTGCCGTAGAACTTGGAGTTGTGGCACTCCACATGGCTGCAACACTTGATGCCCGACTCGCCATCCGTAATCTCAATGTCCTCCAGACGCACGTCGTGGAGGCCAAACAGCGGACGCTCGCCGCCAAACTTCTGATTCTTTATCGTTTCCATAAGTCTCTTTGTTGTTTTCTCTTGTTTATCATTCTTGTGGGGAAACAGCCCGCCGCGTGCCGTCCTGCCTGCCGGCAAGAGCGACGGCGGCGCAACACCAAAAGGCCATTTTATTTCGTCGCAGTGTGTTGTTGGCTTCCTGCTGGTTGCCACGTTGGTGTTGAAGCCATGGTAGGCAACGGCGAAATGCTGACGGCAACAGCTGCCGAAAGAATTAATGGCAATGGATGGAATGATGAAAGGCTTCTCATTTTTATTGCCGGTTTCGGGCTAATGGCCGATTGGGGTTTTGATGTTTGCAAAAGTACAAAAATCATGCCAGTTGGACAAGCCCATGTGATGGTAAAATGGTGTCTGCCCTGTGGCGATGTTTTTTGTCTGTTCCGTTTCCCACATCAAACGGCAGTGGCACTGGGAAGCGTCTTGCTCTGAAGCCCGAAACGAAAGGAATGAAGTGCGAAAGGTAACACATTGAATCCCAGTGTGTTATGAGCGGCTCGGTTTTTCAGCCGCTTTTGCTTGAGTTTTTAATTTATTTTTCTTCTATTTTTAAATTAAAAATTGCTGATTTTTAATTTAAAAATCTGTGCTATCTTGCTGCTTCCATCTCGTGATGGGGTAGGGGTGAGGTGGGCAGCCAACCCAAATTGGTCATTGGATTTGGTCGGAAAAAGGCACACTTCTCGTTTCTTTTGTTGATTTCGGACAAATGACCGATTCGGTGTAAAGGGAGAATAGGCGACAAAAGCGTCAAGACGGCTGTCCAATGTGTTGGCTGGTGTTCTTTTAATTGTGCCTGTTCTCCATGTGTTCTGGCGTCATCCCCCGACAAGATGGCGGGTATGTGCCCGGCATGCAGTACCGAGACCTGCGCCTCGTTTTTCATCAAGAGGATGGAACCGACCCTATATAAATAAGGAGAACATCTGCCCGACATGACCATATTGCTTGCACATTTGACAGAGAATGTGCCATAAAGTCGCTTTTCTGCCAGTATTATTTGCAAGTGTCGTGAATTTTTGCTATTTTTGCCGTCGCAAAGACAAAACAATAAAACCTTTGGGTTGTATCTATTAATCAAAACACGTTGAGAATGAAAAGTGATATTGAGATTGCACGCGAGACCGTGCTGAAGCCCATTACGGAGATAGCCAAGAGCGTGGGCATCGATGCCGACAAGTTGGAACATTACGGTAAGTACATAGCCAAGGTGCCATTGGAGTGTATCGACGAAAGCAAGGTGGACCGCTGCAACATGATACTGATGACCGCCATGTCGCCCACCAAGGCCGGCATTGGCAAGACCACGGTGAGTGTGGGCCTCTCCATGGCGATGAACCGACTGGGTTACAAGTGTGGACTGGCACTCCGTGAGCCCTCCATGGGTCCGTGCTTCGGCATGAAAGGCGGTGCGGCAGGCGGCGGTTATTCGCAGGTGCTGCCGATGGACAAGATCAATCTCCACTTCACGGGAGACTTCCACGCCATCACCTCCGCCCATAACCTCATCGCGGCGCTGCTCGACAACTACATATTCCGGCATCAGGGTGAGCCGTGTGAGCTGAAGACGGTGTACTGGGGACGCGTGCTCGACGTCAATGACCGCGCGCTCCGCAAGGTGGTGATAGGCCTTGGGGCCGGCAATGGGGTGGTGCGCGAGAGCGGATTCGACATTACTGTGGCCTCGGAGATTATGGCCATCCTCTGTTTGGCAAAGGACATCGAGGACTTGCGCCGCCGCTTGGAGAACATTTTGCTGGGAATCACCTGCGAGGGCAAGCCGTTCTATCTTCGTGACCTGGGTAGTGTGGGGGCCATCCTGGTCATATTGAAGGATGCGCTGCAGCCCAACCTTGTCCAAACGACCGAGAACACCCCCGCATTCATCCACGGTGGCCCATTCGCCAACATCGCACACGGCTGCAATAGCTTGATTGCGACCAAGATGGCCATGAGCCATAGCGACTACACGGTGACCGAAGCAGGATTCGCCGCCGACTTGGGAGCGGAGAAATTCCTCGACATCAAGTGCCGCATGGGTGGCATAAGGCCGAAGCTCTGTGTGCTTGTCGTGACTGTGCGCGGACTGAAGTTGCAAGGGGGAATGGCTGACGACGCTGCTCCCGAGGAGCAATTGGCCGCCTTGCGCAACGGACTCGCCAACATGGAGCGCCACATCGAGAACCTGCAGCACATGGGGCAGACCGTCGTCGTGACGCTCAACCGCTATGCCAGCGACACCGACGAGGAGCTGAAGGTGGTGGCCGACCGCTGCAAGGAGCTGAAAGTGGGCTATGCGCCCAACGAATGCTTCGTCCATGGAGGCGAGGGCTGTGAGGAATTGGCCCGCGTCTGCGTCAAGGAGATAGCCGAATGTCCGTCGAAGGAGATAGTTTACCCCTATGACCTTGCCGACAGCATCGCCGATAAGGTCGAGGCGCTGGCCAAAAAGATCTACCGTGCCGGGCGGGTGGAGTACACCGTCGCGGCAAAGCGGGCGCTCAAGCGCATCAAGGAGTGGGATTTGGAGCGGCTGCCCGTTTGTGTGGCCAAGACGCAGTACTCCTTCAGCGACGATGCCAAGAAGCTCAACGTGCCCGAGGGATTTACCTTCACCGTGCGCGACTTCGTAATCAACACCGGATCGGGAATGATAGTGGCCATCGCCGGCGACATCATGCGCATGCCGGGACTGCCCAAGCGACCGCAGAGTGAGGTCATCGACATAGTCAATGGCGAGATAGAGGGCCTGGCGTAATACGAATGTCTTCCCAGTAAAGACTGTACTGGACCACTTGTGTCATGTTCCTTGAATGAATAGACAGAAGTAGGTTGACGACGAATATAGGTTGCACCCACCGCTGACTTGCGCTTTATGCAAGCCTGCGGGGGTGCAACCTTTATGCGAAATCAGTCCCACCTACGACTACGGGCAAGTTTATTGCCCAACTTTTGGTTTCCCTACAGCGTGCCATCCGGGACGTTAGGCTTGCCAGTATGTCCGCAGTCGGTAGTGCAGTTCCCTTTCCACATCATCGGGGTGGGTCTGCCATGTGATAAGACCAGAATAGCCATCTATTTTTATTGTAGCGGGTACAGAACAGTATTGCGCTTATAGAATGGCTGAAGGTTGCCCTATGAACTCAATTTTCCCATATACAAGCTTTTGCAACCACAGACGGTGAAGGACAGAATAGGGTGGAAAATGCCTCTTTCTGCCAACTTGTCAGATAATTGAGCCTTCTTGAAAAATGGCACAAAATTTGTCATAAAGCGGTTGGACGTCAAGTCCAAGTAAAAGTTATTGTAGAACAAAAATAAAAAATAAGATAATTATGGGAAAGATTATTGGTATTGACTTAGGTACGACAAACAGTTGTGTTGCAGTGTTTGAAGGCAACGAGCCTGTGGTGATTGCCAACAGTGAGGGTAAGCGGACAACTCCTTCAGTGGTTGGTTTCGTCGAAGGCGGAGAGCGCAAGGTGGGTGATCCGGCCAAGCGTCAAGCCATCACCAATCCGAAGAAGACCGTTTACAGCATAAAGCGTTTCATGGGTGAGACCTATGATCAGAGCCGTAAGGAGGCTGAGCGTGTGCCATTTACGGTAGTGAACGAGGGTGGTTATCCCCGTGTGCAGATTGATGACCGCAAATATACGCCGCAGGAGATTTCTGCCATGATTCTTCAGAAGATGAAGAAGACTGCCGAGGACTATCTGGGTCAGGAGGTGACCGATGCGGTGATTACGGTGCCGGCCTACTTCAGTGACTCTCAACGTCAGGCCACAAAGGAGGCAGGTACAATCGCAGGACTCAATGTCCGCCGTATCGTGAACGAGCCTACGGCCGCTGCTTTGGCCTATGGCGTGGACAAAGCCAACAAAGATATGAAGATTGCCGTGTTCGACTTGGGTGGTGGTACGTTTGATATCTCTATCCTGGAGTTCGGTGGCGGCGTGTTTGAGGTGCTCTCCACCAATGGTGATACACATCTGGGTGGTGATGACTTCGACCAGGTGATTATCGATTGGCTGGTCAATGGCTTCAAGGCCGAAGAGGGCATAGACCTCTCTAAAGACCCGATGGCCATGCAGCGCTTGAAGGAGGCTGCTGAGAAGGCAAAGATTGAGTTGTCGAGCACGACCACAACGGAGATCAACCTCCCCTATATTACAGCAGAGGGCGGTGTTCCTAAGCATTTGGTAAAGACACTGACTCGTTCACAGTTTGAGCAGTTGGCTCACGATTTGATTCAGAAGTGTCTGATTCCGTGCCAGAATGCCATCCGTGACGCTAAGCTCACCACATCCGACATTGATGAGGTGATTCTGGTAGGTGGCTCGAGTCGTATTCCTGCCGTGCAGACTTTGGTGAAGAACTACTTCGGCAAAGAGCCTTCGAAGGGTGTGAACCCCGATGAGGTGGTGGCTGTAGGAGCTGCTATTCAGGGTGCCATCCTGAACAAGGAAAGCGGTGTGAACGACATCGTACTGCTTGATGTAACTCCGCTGACGCTCGGTATTGAGACGATGGGTGGCGTGATGACGAAGCTCATTGAGGCCAACACGACCATTCCTTGCAAGAAGAGTGAGGTGTTCTCTACCGCTGCTGATAACCAGACGGAGGTGACCATCCACGTGCTGCAGGGCGAGCGTCCGATGGCTGCGCAGAACAAGAGCATTGGCCAGTTCAACCTTACGGGTATCGCTCCGGCTCGTCGTGGTGTGCCACAGATAGAGGTTACCTTTGATATAGATGCTAACGGTATCCTCAATGTCTCAGCAAAGGATAAGGCTACTGGTAAGGAGCAGAGCATCCGCATCGAGGCTTCGAGTGGCTTGAGTGAGGATGAGATCAAGCGGATGAAGGCTGAGGCTGCTCAGAATGCTGAGAATGATAAGAAGGAGCGTGAGCGTGTCGACAAGATGAATCAGGCCGATTCGATGATCTTCACCACCGAGAACTTCCTCAAGGACAACGGTGACAAGATTCCGGCCGACCAGAAGTCGAAGGTGGAGCAGGCTCTCCAGCAGCTCAAGGATGCCCACAAGGCGGGTGACCTCGCTGCTATCGATACCGCTACCAACAACCTCAATCAGGTAATGCAGGCTGCTTCCGCACAGATGTATCAGGGTGCTGCACAGCAGAACGCAGGTGGCCAGGCCAACGCTGGGGCAGGCGCACAGACCGACAACGGCACAAAGCAGGATGACAACATCCAGGATGCCGATTTTGAGGAGGTGAAGTAAAATTCGATAACAATCGATAAACAACAATAAGTAAATGGGTGAAACTCAATGAGTTTCACCCATTTACTCTTTTTAACACTTTGCGTTGGCTATTTGTATACCTCGTATTTTTATAATATCTTTGTACCATATTTGTACCATGTCTTATTAGCCTATATAATTCATAGGGGCATAAAAAAAGAAGCGTTTAATTTTGTTATCTCGACAAATATTTGTACCTTTATAGTGTTAAAAATCAAGTACTTATAAACGCTTCATATGTGCAAAGATACTTCAAATAATCCAAATTTACAAGAGAAAATGCTTTTTTCTCTCCCAGGAATTGTTTCAGACAAGAAAATACGTGTTGACTTCAACGCCCCTGACATGTCTTCCAACGGCGGATTGATGTTATTGGGAAGCATGCGTGGCTCTCTGCCATGGAAAATCGGACAGCTCATTCCTGACTCCCGTAGACAAGATTTCATACAACATACTTATACGGAGATTGTGAGCCAGCGCGTCGGCCAGATTCTTTGCGGTTACGAGGATGCCAATGACTGCAATAAGCTTCGTAGTGACAGTGTTCTAAAAATGTCGGTAGGCCGTAAGCCTTCCGACGCAGATCTGGCGTCCCAACCTACCATGACCCGTCTGGAAAACAACGTTGGCATGAAGACGTTGTACAGGATTGGCAAGCTGTTCGTTGACGGTTATATTGCATCATTTGACAAGGCTCCCAACAAGGTCATCATCGACGCCGACGATACCAATGCCAACACTTATGGGGCACAGCAGCTTACTCTGTTCAATGCCTATTACAATGAGTATTGCCATATGCCCCTACTGATGTTTGATGGAATGACCGGCAAGTTGATCCTTCCCCTGCTCCGGCCTGGCCACAGGAACAAGTCGCTCCACGTCGCAAGAATCATGACGCGCTTGATAGAATACCTTCACCAGCACTGGCCGAGAACAATCATCGGGCTGCGTGGAGACAGCCATTTCGCAAGCCATGAGCTCATGGATTGGGCATATGACAAATGGAATGTACGTTATCTTACGGGACTGTCAGGAAACAATGTGTTGCTTGGCCTTGTCGACAAACCGAGAAGACGTGCGGAAAACGATTACGTCAAGGCTCAGAAAGCGGAGGGTGCCCGGCACGACGCTCTCGCCAGGCAGGGGAGCGTTGTCAGGCGTGAGCGCATTGTCATCAGAAGGTATTTCAAGTTGGAGTACAAGGCAAAGACATGGAGGCATACACAACGCGTCATAGCAAAGATTGAAGTGTCAGCCGAAGGGACCAATATCCGTTTTGTCGTTACCAGTAATAGAAACAACTCTGCTGAGACTATTTACAAGCGTTACTGCAAACGTGGTGAGATGGAATTGTGGATAAAGGACCTGAAGTATTTCAAGGCTGACCGCATGTCATGCAACACCTACCGCGCAAACTACTTCCGGCTGTTTCTCTATGCGGCCGCTTTTGTCATGGCTCACAGAATGAAGCACACTGTCTTCAAGGACACTCCGGTAGAGAAGTTCACCATGGACTCACTCATCAAGCGAATAATGCTTAGTGCCGTATACGTCAAGGAGTATAAAACATTCATTAAAATCAGCTTCTCGCCACATCACCGGCATATAGAAGAGCTGATGGCTGCTCTGAGAAAAACAGCCGCTTAAAAAACACATGGCAGACCATATTCATTTTGCACTTTACCGAAAAAGAGTGCAACGACCTTTCGTGTCGTTATGTCTGAAATGACCATAAACAATCTATGAAATAGACAGCTAATGGAGCAAAATCCTTGACTGG
>DLLX01000065.1:25387-25831 GCA_002479145.1 Prevotella sp. UBA7551
AAGCTAAATCCGTTCAAGACAGAAAGTACGCATATATGCAAAAATTTGAGTGTCAATAAGTTATAAAAATCATCTTCCCCTCATACTGGTGGAACCCTTGAGTATCCTCCGCCCCCGGTGATGAGCCCGTCCTCCTCACCATCATTCCCATTCTCTCCCTGCGTTATTTATATAAGGAGAAGATCGTCCCTGGTAGGAATGACGGCCCGCCAGACGTGGAAGGGGCTGCCGCACGCCACGCAGGCGGCGGGACAGTCCCGCCCGGTGGCGCGGCGGCACGTCGGAATGGTGGGGGAATGCCCGGCGAAGGAGGAGTCCCGTCCAGCGTGGCGAATGGAAAGCCCGTTGCGACGTGCCGCGGGCAACGCCCCGGAAGACTGCCCACTCCCCCCCCCTGCTTCCCCTCCGCCTCTTCCTTTAATCCCAATCTGGCATTATACTTCG
>DLLX01000046.1 GCA_002479145.1 Prevotella sp. UBA7551
GAAAAGTGCAAAGCGACGTTATCAGAGCTATCTGCGCAAGGCACAAGAGGACTGGAGCGAGATCATCTGATCTTATGACTTATGATGCTCACGACCTAACTTCTCGTGTCCAATGACGCTTATAATCGCTATCGGTAAAACGTTTGACTAAGGTCTTATAATCAGGGCAGAACTCCAAACAAGGAATTCTGCCCTAATATTAATATACTCAAAAAAGTTTGAACTTCAGCTATTATTTCTCTACAGAGATTGGCAGTGCAAAGGAAGCATCGCATTACTTTAAGGTTTGCGCCCCCCGCTAATATGAACCGTCCCTAAGAAAGTTATCTATAGCGTCTGAAGAAAACGCTCCGCTTCCAAAGCAGCTTTACATCCAGCACCTGCAGCAACGACAGCCTGACGGTACGTGGGATCACATACATCGCCTGCCGCATAGACACCAGGCACATTTGTAGCTTGTGACTTACCTTTAGTTTTGATAAAGCCCATCTCATCCAAGTCTATCTGTCCACCTAAAAAAGCTGTGTTAGGCTGATGACCAATAGCAAGGAAGAAACCATCGATGGGCAAATCATAGCGAGTCTCGTCTGGTTCACCCTTGCGCTTAACGAGGTGCATACCCTCGACACCATTCTCTCCATATAGTCCGATGGCGTTATGCTCAAAGAGAATTTCTATGTTCGGGTTACTCTTCACACGCTCCTGCATTATTTCAGAGGCACGCAGATAGGGTTTTCGTACAACAAGATAAACTTTTTTGCAAAGATTAGCCAAATAGAGAGCGTCCTCACAAGCAGTGTCACCACCACCCACAACAGCTGTAACCTTCTTACGATAGAAGAAACCATCGCAAACAGCACAGGCCGAAACTCCCTGCCCTGCATACTTTTTCTCATCTTCAAGACCAAGGTATTTAGCCGAAGCACCTGTGGAGATAATAACCGTATCGGCCGTGAGTTGAGTTCCATCAGTTAACTTCACATGATAGGGACGTTGTGAAAAGTCGCATTTTTCGACTTCACCATCACGTATATCTGCGCCGAAGCGTTCAGCTTGCTCCCTAAATTCGAGCATCATTTGGTTAGCATCCACTCCTTGTGGATAGCCTGGGAAGTTTTCTATTTCCGTGGTCTGGGTAAGTTGTCCTCCCGTAAGCGGACCACAATAGAGTACTGGTTGAAGTGAGGCACGTCCCGTGTAGAGTGCGGCGGTATAGCCAGCAGGCCCGCTTCCGATGATGAGAACTTTAACGTGTTCCATAGTATTTGTCCGTTCTGTCATTATTGTTGTAACTATCCATTAACTGCAAAGCGACATTATTCTTTAAGCCATTTTTCAATTTCCTCGGCTATCAGACTGAATTTAGCTGTAGGTTCGAAACGGTCAACTACCTGTCCTTTCTTATTAATGAGAAACTTGGTGAAGTTCCACTTTATGTCAGGCTTTGTCCTGTACTCTGGGTCAGCAGCTGAAAGTGCCTTTTCAAGAGCAGGATAGATTGGGTGTGTCTCGTCCCATCCTGAAAATCCGCGCTGCTCTTTGAGAAACTTGAAAAGTGGATCGGCATCCTCACCATTGACTTTTACCTTCTTGAAACGTGGAAACTCAGTGCCATAAGTCAGCTTGCAGAAGTTATGGATGCTTTCGTCTGTACCTGGTGCTTGCTGCCCAAATTGGTTACAAGGGAAATCGAGAATTTCAAAACCGCTCTGATGGTACTTCTCATAAAGTTTTTCCAAATCTTCATATTGTGGAGTAAACCCACAACGGGTTGCCGTGTTGACGATAAGCAAAACCTCGTTGGAGTACTCTCTTAGACTAACTAATTTGCCTTTCCTGTCCTTTACAGAGAATTCATATACAGTTCTCATTTTCGTTTCGTTGTGTAAAATTAAAATTACTAATTGCAAAAGTACAAATTAATTTTTGAAAAGCTTGCCCCATATCCTTAAAAGTGCTAAATTTGCAATCGAAAGAAGCAGTCAAAGACTTTATGAAATATTTAAGATTTACGTTATGCCCAGTGTTTATCCTTTTCATTTTGGGGTTGCTGATGAGCAGTTGTGATGACGATCAAGAAACAGCCATGATGCTTTGGGGCACATGGGAAGGACAACTTTCCACGACGTTTTACCAAGACCGTTGGGGCAATTATGACCAAACTTATTATTCAGTTTGGCACTTTGAGGGCAAGCCAGGCTCCCGCACGGGTAAAGGATGGGAGATTGATTATGTTGGTTACAGCCGTTATTCGCAACGATTTGACTGGTGGGTGATAGATGACGGCCGTACAGTGAGGCTTCACTATGAGGGTGCATGGGACGATGAGTACATCTACAACTTCTACCTTGACGACAACTATTTCTCTGGTTACCTTGGCGGAGGTGATGGAAAGCAATCCTATTTCAGACTTCAACGAATCGAAGACCAAGGTTACAACCACAGCTATGATAGGGATCTCTACTCGCAAAGGCTTGTACAAGGAAGAAAGACCGAAACGGCTAAATAGGGATTCTGCCCTCAGAAATAGGGATTTATCCCGATCTTATTCCACAAGTTCTTCTTACCTTTGATAACATTCATCAAAATATAAAGAATATGAAATTCAAAAACTTACCCCAACTGTTGGCCATGATGGCCTTAGTGGTTCTTCCGTTTGTTGTAACAGGTTGTGATGACGAAGGACCTTGGTGTGATGGTAATAACTACTGGCCAGACGAATATCCTGACAATGGGGGCAATGACGCAGACCAAATGGTCGCAGTATTGATTGGACGCTGGAAAGGGGATATGGTTTACACCTATACTGCAGACAATGCACAACCAGGTTCTCCCAATCGTGTATCAGAGAAGTATAAGGTAGAAATGACATTTTATAGAAGGGAGACTGCAAATGAAGATTATGCTGGACAGGGTGTTGAGGTTGATAAAAACGAACAAGGGGACACTCAAGCACTTAACTTTGTCTGGTGGATTGACACTAAAAACGGAGACATATACGTGAAATACACTGATTCTAACACTATATTCCGTATGGATGCCAACAGTTCCGAACACGGCTATCACCTTGGATGGGAGTCAGAACGCAACGCCTATACGTTCTTTGGGTACCTCGTAGGACAGAGCAACGATGATGAAATCTATATAGATTTGGAACGTGCAGACAGTCAATGGAAGGCAAAGCCTTTTGCCACAACAACTTGGTCAAACGTGCTCAACTTCGGAACTCTGTCTGATAGAATTGAATTAAGCCTTCCCCTTACTACATCTTTGGGCTTCCATCGCCGCTGATTCTACTTCCTCGTGACATTGAAATTCACAAAGATAAGCAATAAGAAGCATGAAAAATAAGAATAACATGATTTGTGCTTACCCACTCCACACTATCGAATAATCAGTTAAGAAAGATAATTAGTAGTGATTTGGCACACCAACTTCTCAGTATCATCACACAAAAATATCATTTTCAAAGAATTAAAACCATAAAATGAAAGATTATCAAACCTATATTTTTGATTTGGACGGAACCCTTCTCAACACGCTCCACGATCTTGCTGCCAGCGTCAACTACTCCCTTCGCACAATGGGGATGCCCGAACGAACTTTAGAAGAAGTACGGTTGTTTGTCGGCAACGGAGTAAAGAAGCTGATGGAACGTGCCATACAAGATGGGCTGGATAACCCACAGTTTGATGAAACTTATCAGGCATTCCGCACACACTACCTTCATCACAACCTTGATACAACCGCGCCATATCCTGGCATTAATGAACTACTTACAGAATTAAATCATAGGGGAAAGCATATTGCCATCGTGAGCAACAAGTTTTATGCAGCAACACAGGAGCTGGCACGCCACTTTTTCCCGTATACTGTTGAGGTAGCCATCGGAGAACGCGAGGGTATTCGCAAAAAGCCTGCGCCAGACACGGTACTTGAGGCTATGCGGCAAATGGGGGTAGGAGCAGAAGGTGCTGTTTACATCGGCGACAGCGATGTGGACATAGAGACTGCCCACAACAGCCTTCTGCCTTGCATCAGTGTACTATGGGGATTTCGCGACCGTGACTTTCTCCTTCAACATGGTGCCACTTGTTTAGTATCAAGTCCAAAAGAAATACTGCCATAGGCATAAAAACATCAAGTGAATAGAAGAAAAAAGTCTTTTGGGTCTCTGATTTTAGCTTTACATTTATAACAAAAAGTATTTTTGATTCTTCTTGCTATGATGATTGAAGCAATAATGCGCTATTCGCAATAATGCGCTATTCAGCAGCATTAAGGATGATGGTAGTTGCACCTAAGGTGAATAGGCTACCATTGCTGATGACACGCCGCTCACGATCACCAAGCAACTCTGTCCCAACGAAGGTTCCGGTATAGCTTGGACCATCACGAAGCACATATTTCAATTTTCCGTTCTTATCGCGAGACACATCAATATGGCAGTGGGTCAAATCAACGCTGGGATCCACTGTTTCAATTGGACAATTGATGGGATTACCTTTTTGATAGCGTCCGATGGTATTTTCACCAAGGCTAAGGGGGATTACCTGTTTATAGTGGAAAACATTTTCTATTACCGTAATGCTACCATAGGGCGATGCGGGAAATGTGACCTCATTATTCTCCTCCTTCTGAGTCTTTCTAAGTTTAGAGACACCCAGTTTGATTGCAAATTGCTTGGAGCAGTTCGGACAAACAAATACTAAGCGTTGACCGGGTTTATATTGGGTTTCATCAAACGTTATAAACTCGTCACATTTTGGGCATCTAACTCGTTTCATAGAATATGATTATATTGGAATGCGGAAAAGTGGTTTACTTCGCTACGTTGAGCAGCCAAGCCGTGTTAAAATAGCGGTTAGGTTGAATACCTTGAAGAGCCGTGCGAGCTTGCGCCTCGGAAGCGTAACTTCCATAGACCACCTTGATGCTTCCATCATGGTCAAGTATGCGCGCATCATTAAAGCCCTGATTTTTCAAAGCCTTGCAAAAAACTTCTGCGCCGCTCAATGGTACATGAGTACACAGTACTATGGTCCACACTTGCTTTTTATCTTCTTTGACCTTGTATTCTTTTTTCTTATCTACGGAGAGCTTCATCGTCTTAGGCGCTGCTTCACCTGAATTGCTTTCGTATAAGCAGGAAAACATTCCGCTCTGTACTTTGCCCATGTCAGACCTCTGAATGCTCATCGGGCTTATGACAAACACACAGATGGCCAACACACACACTGCTACGGCCGCATGACGAAGTGAGCGTAGGCTGACGCTCAGCCTGCGTTGCCCACTTTTCTCATCCCGAGTAACGATAACTGCCTGTGACGTAGAGGATGCCGTTGACTGCGGTTCAGACAAGGTCCTCAATGGTTTAGCTTCAAAGCTATCGAGCGCATAAAGTGATGGCGTAAGGATGCCAGCCTCACATGGTGCAAAACTCAACTTACCTTCATTATTTTTATAAAGCGTGCCCAAACCATCAAACTCGCAGTGACCTTTCTCCTCAAGAGCCTTATGGAGCAGTGTGACCTCGTGTTCCACACGAGCCAATGCCTCAGGGTAGCTGATGTCGTAGGCATCTACATAAGATTGAACCATCAAAGAGTCGTTCATTGTCAATTGGGGATTGAAGCCCAACTGACGAGTGGGAGGTAAGAAAAGGCACTCCCCCTCGCTATAATGTGCACCCACATGATGAGCCACAAACCCACCTAAATTGGGTACAATGACACAATCATTGTACAAAAGCAACGACTCTATATGGCGCTCAATCTCTTTCACGAATGCAAAATTAATTATTTCTGTCGAATTTTGCAACATTACTAACAGGAAATATCATTGTGTTTGGCCCCGAAAATATTTTCACTCATATTATAGAGAGCTCATCATAAAAAGTAAAACGACACATGAATTTAGCCATAAGTTCATTTTATCCCAAATCTAATGGACCGATTGGATTTAATAATAAACGTCGCCTTTTCAGTACTCAACATCTCAACCATAACCCATTGAAAAACAATGCTTTAACTTTGAGATGGCTTTTCAGCCCAAATTCTCCATATTTTTAATTTATTTTCTTCCTGTTTTTAATTTATTTTTCTAAGTTTTTAAATTAAAAATTGCAGTCTTTGAGGTGAAAATCATAGATTTATCAGCTCTTACCTTGAGACAGGCATTGCCTATAAGTCCATCAATCCACGAAAAAGTGTTCCGCTACCGGATGAGCTGCTCCATCCTCACTATACGTTTCCTCCTTCTACAACTTTCCGTTCCTCAAATATATTGTAGCCTTGTACACGACAGCACATTTTCATTTTAGAGGCACATTGCCTTTTTGATTGAATCTTGCCAACCGACTTCTCGGCACCGAAATATTTCAATTTGTGCACTTTAGAGAGGAAAGTCAAAACCGTTCTAATTCGTTTCTGCAATATTTGAATATGCAGAATATAACACACCTACCACTTGCACTTTGGACGGATGAATTTCTACCTGTGCCTGTTCTTAGCATTGTGTCGTTGGTTGTCCCACTCCATCGACGGTGTGTTACGACGTGACTGGTGACTCTGTTGGTGAGAATGGGAAGTATCTTTATATGATTGACGACAAGTATCGGCAGCATTCTTTTGTCTTTTATCACCATGTCGCCTATTTCCTTTGTGACATTTTGGCGATGGAGCAACGCTACCATACAGGCGTTCAAGAATATCCAAACGCCCCAGACGGCGCAACTCGCGCTCTATGGCAGGTCGCTCCTCATGCTTGTACCAAAAGAAGAACATGCGTTGGGCGAGTTTCTCTTTTGTTGTCTTGGCCGAGAACACAGGCTCAAGGGTATAAGGATTGTACCCTGTATACCATGTCTCAGTAGAGACCGTCATCGGCGTGGGTGTAAAATCCTGCACCTGTTCGAGATGAAAGTCCAAGTCTTTGGTTATCGCAGCCAGCTCTGCCATGTCCTCGGCATGACATCCAGGGTGGGAGGAAATGAAATAAGGGATGAGCTGTTGGTTTAACCCCTCCTCACGATTGATACGGTCGAAGACAGCTTTGAATCGATAGAAGAGGTCAAAGGACGGCTTGCGCATCAAGTTGAGCACATGGAGATTGGTGTGCTCGGGTGCCACCTTCAGGCGTCCGCTGACATGACGGGTGATAAGTTCACGCGTGTATTCCGCTGCTGACTGATTGGCCTTTTCGTCCTTTCCCCGATGGAGCAGCAGGTCGTAGCGTACGCCTGACCCAATGAAGCTTTTCTTGATACCAGGCAATGCATCTACGGCATGGTAGATATCGAGCAGTTTTTGGTGGTTCGTATCGAGGTTTGGGCAAACCTGTGGATGGATACACGAGGGACGCTTACAGTGCTCACACGCCTTTGTATTACGCCCGTGCATGCCGTACATATTCGCCGAAGGCCCTCCGAGATCCGAGAGATAGCCTTTGAAACCTGGCATATCAACCACCTTGCGTACTTCGCGCAATATACTTTCCTTTGAACGGCAGGAGATGAATTTGCCCTGATGGGCAGAAATGGTACAGAAGGCGCAGCCCCCAAAGCAGCCGCGATGAATGTTGACACTGAACTTGATCATCTCGAAAGCTGGTATCGTCTTGCCCTTATATTTCGGATGAGGATAGCGGGTATAGGGTAAATCGAATGAAGCATCGAGTTCTTCGGTTGTCATAGGTGGGTATGGCGGATTGACAACGGCGTACAACCCGTCAACCTCTTGTAACATACGGCTTGCATGGCGTTTGTTGGACTCTTCCTCTATGTGCCGGAAGTTTTCGGCCTGGCACTTCTTGTTTCTTAGGCACTCTGAATGGGAATGGAGCACTATGTCATCGTCTTTGATTCCTCCAGGGATCTCGCTGGGCTTGGACAGAAAAACTGTCTGCGGCACATCTCGCACTTCTTGGATTGTACATCCTTCCTCCAACTTACGTGCTATTGCTACAACCTGCTTTTCCCCCATGCCATAGATGAGGAGGTCAGCTCCTGAATCGCAGAGGATACACCTCATAAGACAATCCTTCCAATAGTCATAATGAGTAAGGCGACGCATACTTGCCTCGATGCCTCCAAGCACAACGGGGACTTCGGGAAAGATTCCTTTCAGAATCTTGGTGTAAACAATCGTAGGATATTCTGGCCGCTTGTCATGCCTTCCATCTGGAGAATACTCGTCACGGGAGCGAAGCCTGCGGTTGGCTGTGTATTTGTTTACCATAGAATCCATGGCTCCTGGAGCTATGCCAAAGAACAAGCGTGGTCGCCCCAGCTTTTTGAAATCTCGATAATCGCCATGCCAATCGGGCTGCGGGACTATGGCCACGCGATAGCCTGCAGCCTCCAATGTGCGCCCAATTACAGCTACACCAAATGAAGGATGGTCAATATAGGCATCACCAGAAAAGAGAATAACATCCAGTTCGTCCCATCCACGCAGCTCACATTCTTTCTTCGTCGTAGGGAGGAAGTCGGTTAGTTGTAGATGGGACGTCTCGTCGTTGCTTAATTTTGCTGTCATTATTTATAACGTGATAAGAGATAGGAAAACTTACCCATGGTGCTTCCGCTAAGCAAGAATCCTGTATCATGTGCAGAAAGGAGAACTTGGTTATTACTCTTCTGCTTCCTCAGCAACTTTTGCCTGTCGTCCTCGTTCCTTGTAGAGCTGGATGAGATGTTCAAGCCCAATGGCCTTCATGTTCTGATTGTACACCACATCGAGACAAAGGTCGAGAAGTGCTTTATCCGCTCCGTGCTCCGACTCAAGCAAGGAACGGGTATGGAGTTTCAATTTTTCTACAACTGCCTCGTTGACGATACCGTTGGAATCGACCAGATGATTGAGCAAACCATACTTGTGGAGGGTTGCGAGGTGGTCGTCCGTCACCTCAATGATGCGTGTGCCAGAGGCGTTAGCCTTGATTTTGTATGCCATGATTCTTTATCTTTTAGAAGTATTAGTATTTGATATCAAGAAGTTGAGGATACCTTGCATAAGAGTGTCGCGCATTTTGGCATCCTTAATGCACTCGAAAGGAAATGCCATTGTAAACGTTCGATACTCGTTTCCCTTGTAAGCAATGGCCGCCAATCTTCCATCAGCATATTGCATTGCGCCAAAAGCCGCCCCTACCGGACGCACGACATCAGGATGCCAAGCAGCATAGTGATGCTCATTGAGCTGGCGATAGATGGTGAAAGAGCGCCCCAGCCCTGTTATCAGCTCCTCCGACTGGTCAAGGTTAGTTCCATTGAGGGCTGTTTTAAGATAATTGGCAAGCCATTGTTGCTCTTCATCGTTACTTGCATCTGATGCAATATACGCACCACTGGCGAGCAAGGAACCATGATGTGAGGAAAGATAATCTGCGATAAGGCTTCGAAGCCTTGCTGACATTGCCTTATAATGGAGCAAGCTGTGGCTATCGTCTTTCTCTAATCCAAGGAGTAAATCTACACAGTCATAGTCAGACAGACTGACCAACCCCTGCTCTACCGCTCCGACAGAGCAGCTTACGACATTGAATTTTTGTGCCATAGCAATGGCATCAGCATGTGTCCGCACATAGTTGAACTCGTTTCCCGCAATGAACCGCCCCTCCAAGTCACTTCCGCAGTAGCCAAACCCGTCCGGACCATCCTTTCCATACTTCGTCTTGTCGAAATTGAGTTGATGGCCTGCCCATCCCGCCGTAACGCCATAACTGACTCCTGGGTCTTCATCTAAGTCAAATCCCTGTAAAGAGTCTCCATTGATTACAGCTGGTGAGGAAAGTCTATGAAATCCATTGATTACCAGAATGGTTCTCTTGGCACGAGAAGTATGGCTTGCAGAGAGCACCTCGGTGGGGAAACTCTCTCCGCCTGCATTACATGCCGTCACCTTGAAATTATAGACCAAGCCTGGCGTCAGCTTCATTTCATAGTTTGTGCCACGCACGTTCACGCCATTGTCAAAGTCACCTGATTCAACAGCAGTGTAAACGTTGTAGGACGTTGGGCGTGCAGAAGGCTCCGTCTTATCGTTTGTCGCAGACCAAGCCAGACGCACTTTTCCACCTTTCGTCATGGTGATACGGAAATGTGAAGGTGCAAGTGGAGAGACGACATATTGCGTTTTATGCATCCGAGCGGTGTAGCGGAGTATGGTCTTGTAGAAAGAACGCGCCATAGTGAATTTGAAATTAGGGTCAAGACCATAGCGCATATCTGTGAAATTCTGGTGTGAAAGCGTCTCGATGATAGCAGAAGGCACTTCAGGACAACGCGTCTCGCTGTAATTTTTGTCCCATACGGAGCGCGTCGCCCATGATATCCCAAAACGGTCCTCAATATCACGCTGTGCGTTTTCCACCAATTCAGTGGCAAACTCCTTTGACGCCGCACGAGAGATGCCCGACCCAAGGGTCGTCTTACCGTCAGCCGTGGTTGTACAAATTCCCAAAGTACCGACCAACGAGTTGTCCAACTTGTACCCTGCATCGCTGTGTACCGCCAGCTGTAACTCGAGAGGCACCCCCTTTCCCTCTTCATGTGGAACGTATGGGCTACCCCCCGCCAGCCAATTCAACATGGCTGAGCGGGCATTTAGGTCGTCATTGTAATCGTTGCTCTGATTAAACCGACTCACTACAGAACTGGGGGCACCAGCCCATTGGGTGTAATAGCGGGCTGCTTCAAGCGAACGCAGGAAACCACTGGTACTGCCGCCACGCACTATGTTGCCCATGCCGCCGCCAAATCGGACGGCATCGGCAGTCACCACACCCTTTGAATGGCTGTAATTGGTGAGTACCACACGATTGTACTCGCTCGAACCCTTGTCGAAATCAAACGTACCAAGATAAACCCAAGTTCCCCCACCCATCTGTTGATTGACATGAAATGTCGTGGCTTGACCCTTATGGAAGACGGTGTATTCTGCATCTTCAACACTTTGGGGCAAGGTTTGGTAACTTACATAGACCGCATAGCGTCCAGCCTCGGGGAAATAAGGCTGGTAACTGGCTTCCGAAAGGCCCTTCCTACGTTTCCTGGATTTGACCTGGCGAGCAGTCCCAGCCGCAAAGGGATTCTCAAGATCGGCATAGTTGCCAAGATGAAAAGCGAAGCCCGGATTTCCTGTAGGCTTCCAACTCTGCTTTAATGACAGCTCTTTATAACCACTCGTGCGCTGATCGTTGTCCACGATCACCTCATTGCGTTGCCAATCTCGCTCGCGAGGAGTGAAGACAACAGCCCCTGCGTTTTCCAACATGGGAATAAGATAGGGAATTACGATGGTCTGAGTAAACAGGTCTTCGGTTGTACAGAAAAGATAAGGCCGTTGCCAACACCACTTTCCCTTACCTATATCGTAGTAGCGGCCATGACTTGCCCACAAAGAAAGATGTCGCCCATTTAGTCCTAAGCTTATAGTATTAGGACGTGAGATGTTCTCAACCCAAGGCTTTCCTTTGTAGTGAATCTTTCCCCAAGCCATCATCTGGGCAGAGCATGGGGAAAACAAGGCGGCGACTAACAGTGTTGCCAACATCTTTCTATGTATGATGAGTCTCATAGTTGTTCTCTTTATGACAATTCCTCAAAAGTAGATAGAGACATAAGCGAGCTTCTTCGATGTATTAAAGGGATATGGAATAGCAACGCTTGCAATCGCATCAGATCTCTCCCACAGTAAATTTATCGGGGTTCTTGCCTTTGAAATCTTTGAAATATAATTTGATTTCACGCATATCCTTGTCTACATTCCCCGTAGGGACAATCACTTTCGTTGATACAATGAGTTTCTTCTCGTAGTCGAGGGCATATAAAATGATGGGAAGATTGGCCTTTAAGGCAATAAAGTAAAATCCTTTTTTCCAATCAGGATTCAACGACCTTGTTCCTTCTGGTGTGACGCAAATCATGAACTGATTGGCCTTGAGTGCCGTTTCCGCTAATTTGTCGGTAAGCGAAGAGTGACGATCCCGCCAAACAGGGATGCCTCCGAGGTGACGAAATATAGGCCCCAGTGGCCAAAAGAACCACTCCCGCTTCATGAGGAAGTTGCTTCTGAAGCCCTCGGCATGCGAAAAAAGGATACCGATAACAAAGTCCCAATTGCTGGTATGGGGAGCAAGGCATATAATTCCCTTGTTGGGAAGTTGGGTGACAATCTCCTTTTTCCATCCCATGAGATGATAAAGCAAAAATCTACAAATGCTGCTTAACATTGCAAATATAATTTCTACTGACCCTAAAACTTTCAAACATGATTCAAGAGGAGTCATCACATTGTAAATCCATCTTTAGAGCCAATCCTGAATCAGACTCCTAATGATTGACTATGCGAGGACTTACTGCTCCTTAAATCATATTAATATGGAGGAAAATAGACCTAAGCAAATAATGTAAGGTCTTCTATATGACAAACAATCCTCCGCCAAAAGGCATCTTCGACTAATGAAGAGCGTTAATCTGGTCTATCAAGGCGTTGATATCCTTATGAAAACGGGTTGTGAGATCCTTGAAATAAACGCTGGCCTTCATTCCTGGCTCCACATGCGAAACACGACAAACATAACTGCTGTGCATGGCAAGGATGGAGGCAAGCAAGTTTTTTACGTCATCAGAGTTGGGTGTACTATTATATAATGACGCTGCCATACATTCCGCAAACAAATCACTACAAATGTAGTTTATTGCACGTTTGAGTTCTCTTCTTTTTGCCATAATTCTGTTTCTAAATAAATTTTGAATGCTTTTAATGGTTCAAAGATAGAGAAAAAAAGCTGAACGGCAAACAATAGAAGGAAAAAACTTTTTGAATTTGGTTTTTAACTGGTTTCTTGCCGGTATCCAACAAAAAAAATATAACTTTGCAAAAGAATACAGCTTCGAGTCAAGAAGCAGGATTAGTCATTACAAATAGATACGTTCTATGGAAATAAGCGCTTTACAGAATGGGAGAGCTGCATACCAGCCAAAGCTGCCAAAGGCTCTCTGTGGTGCTGTCAAGGTAAAAGAAGGTAAGCCCACGAATAGCGTGGACAATCAGGAAGAAATCAAAAAATTGTTTCCCAACACATACGGCCTGCCGCTTATTAGCTTTGAGTCGGGCACGGAGATGCTTGAGAAAAGGATCAACGTCGGTGTCATCCTATCAGGAGGACAGGCTCCTGGCGGGCACAATGTCATCAGCGGTCTCTTTGATGCTTTGAAGAAACTGAATCCCGAAAACCGTCTTTATGGATTCCTCATGGGACCCAGTGGATTGGTGGAGCATAATTACAAGGAGATAACGGCAGAGTTTTTGCAGCAATATCGCAACACTGGCGGCTTCGACATGATAGGATCTGGACGAACGAAGTTAGACCAAGTGGAGCAGTTTGAGAAGGGAATAGAGGTTCTCCAACAACTTAATATCCATGCACTTGTTATCATCGGAGGCGACGACTCCAATACAAATGCCTGCATTTTGGCCGAGTATTATGCCGCCAAGCATTATGGGGTGCAGGTAATCGGATGCCCCAAAACCATCGACGGCGACATGAAAAACGACCAGGTTGAGACTTCATTTGGTTTTGACACGGCCGCCAAGACCTATTCGGAGTTAATTGGCAACATTGAGCGCGACTGCAATTCGGCACGTAAATACTGGCACTTTATCAAGCTCATGGGGCGCTCTGCCTCACATATTGCTCTGGAATGCGCTTTGCAAACACACCCCAATATTTGTTTAATTTCAGAAGAGATTAAGCAGAAGGATTTGTCCTTGAATGACATCGTGGAATATATCGCCACGATAGTGGCACATCGTGCCGCACAAGGCAACAACTTTGGGGTGGTACTGGTGCCTGAAGGGCTGATAGAGTTTATTCCAGCCATCGGACGACTAATTAGGGAACTCAATGAATTGCTGGCTACCCAGGGTGACGAGTATCGTAACCTTGACGAAGAAGCACAATGGGATTACATACTCAATCACCTGTCAGGAAAGAACCGGTCTACCTTTGCCACCCTGACAAAAGACGTGGCTCTCCAGCTTTCTCTTGACCGCGACCCTCACGGAAACGTCCCCGTGTCGCTAATAGAAACTGAAAAATTACTTTCAGAGATGGTAGGAGCGAAACTTACTGAGTGGAAAAAGGAAGGGCGGTTCGTAGGAAAGTATGCTGCACAACACCATTTCTTTGGCTATGAAGGACGCTGTGCGGCACCTTCCAATTTTGATGCCGATTACTGCTATGCACTCGGAACGAGCGCAGCCATGCTTATTGCCTGTGGAAAGACTGGGTATATGGCTATTGTGAAAAACCTTACGGACAAATCAGAAAACTGGCAACCTGGGGGTGTTCCCATGACGATGATGATGAACATAGAACGCAGAAATGGAAAGCATAACCCCGTAATCCGCAAGTCTCTCGTCAATCTAAATGGTCGACCATTTCAGGAGTTTGCATCCAAGCGAGAGGAATGGGCACGCAAGACATGCTATCTTTATCCAGGTCCTGTGCAATACTGGGGACCGTCAGAAGTCTGCGACCAAACCACCCGCACATTGATGTTGGAGCATGAAGACAGAATACTAACGCAATAGTAAAAGAATTTAAGACTGCCTTCTCTCATCCTCGTTATTACAGAGGTGAACAATGAGGATGAGAGAGGCCGGTTGAAAGGTCTGTTGTTACCCCACCCCATCGCCACAAAGGCAAAGTCCGCACCATATCATTCCACCTTAACCTGAGAATATGAGTCCACTCCATCTCATCTACCGATTGTCCAGATCATTCTGCCGGCTTTCCGTTAGGGTAAGATGGACTGTAGGCTTGCTCGCAATGATTGCCTATTGTTGGTTTTTCTATTCATTTCTTGTCGCTCCCACTGGATTTCGGTGGCGCGCCATCTATGGTGATCCCGATTATCCAAAGGGGTATTCCATACACGGCATTGACATAAGCCATCATCAAGGAAGCATCAACTGGCACCGATTGCGCAACGCGCTCGTCACTCACGACCCGATTCGGTTTGTCTTTGTAAAGGCAACGGAGGGAGACAGTCACCTCGACAAAAACTTTTTTGAAAACTTTTCCAATGCCAAGGAGGCGGGATTCATCCGTGGTGCATATCATTTTTGGAGTAACCAGTCGTCTCCCCGCAGGCAAGCCTATTATTTCACGGCGATGGTACGACTCGAACCAGGCGATCTTCCGCCTGTCCTCGATGTGGAAACCAAGCCCACTAATCTTAGCACGGAGGACTTTCAGCGCAATATTCTCACCTGGCTTCACATCGTAGAAGACTATTTTCAGGTGAAGCCTATCATTTATACCTATTATGGTTTCAAGCAAAAATACCTCAACGACACTCGTTTTGATGGATACCCTTACTGGATTGCCCATTATTATGTGTCCAAGATGGGGTATCGGGGAGCTTGGAAATTTTGGCAGCACACCGATGCGGGACGTCTTCCCGGCATCAGCACATACGTTGACCTCAATATCTACAACGGCAGCTACTACGACTTGAGGCAGCTCACTATTCCTGAGCGGAAGGTCGTTGTAATAAGAGACAGCACCAGTCGCCGCGATCAGACTTCTGACTCACTACCAGTCCCAATCGATTAGCGACCTCTTCAAGCAGCGGAACATCCATCTCGTAGAAGCCGCTCAAGACAAGACTGCCTCCATGAGCCAGCACCTCGACATAGCTGTGCATATCGGCAAGCAGCACATTACGATTGATATTTGCCAAGATAACGTCAAATATTCCATTCACATGACTCAGCACTTGTTTGTCGCCCTCGAAGACATCTATTTTTACTCCGTTCAACTTGGCATTGTGTTGGGCATTTCTTACGCTCCACTCATCAATGTCAAAGCCTACCACTTCCTCAGCACCCAGCTTAGCAGCGACTATTCCCAGGATGCCCGTCCCACAACCGCAGTCGAGCACTCGCTTTCCTTTCAGATCCATATTTAGAAGTGAGGCGACTACCAACTGGGTTGTCTCATGTGTGCCGCTGCCAAAAGCCTGCACAGCATCAATACCAATACGTAGGGCTGGGGTGCCTTCCTTCTTGCTCAATCCACGCTTCGCATCATAGATGATGCAGCGGCCATCCACATCGATGGGTGCAAAGCCATTGTTTTCCCACACTTCGTTCCAATCTTGATCTGCAAGTTTCTTCATGGTGTAAGTTACTTTCACGTCATGCAGAGGAAAGTCGTTAAGTATGGATTGCAACTCGTTGGGATTGAAATGATCAGCAACGGCATAGCCTACCAAATGTCCGTCGCGTTCCTCAAAAGAGTCCAAACCACAATCACCCGAAAGGGCAGACACGAGATCGCGGGCCGTCTCACTGTCAGGGGAAATCGTAAAGGTTATCTCTATATATGCCATCGCTGTTGTATTGAATTGGTCTTGTTTCTGTTAAAAGATGCGTGCAAAATTATAAAATTTAGGGAAAAACCCATCAAGGATTAGGGAAAATCCGTACATTTGCACAAGAAATAGATGGTATTTTCGCATTTAGAAGTTCTAAGCAGAGCATTTTCGGCCGTCAGTCATAGCAAGTGAAAGACGGGAAATGCCGCTTTTGGACTTTCATTTATGTATAATGTACATCAAGAAAGGAACAAAAATATGAAACAGGCAAGATTATTTTCAGTTCTCTTCGCCGCCATTCCTCTTGGAATGATGGCACAGGATGACCTTTACTTCAATCCCTCCGTGGATAAAGATGAGGTCAAGAGTACGATGACAGGCCAATATGATGCGCCATATTACAGTGGAATTGATATGAGCGACGACGAATACAATCGTCGCAATACGCTTGGAAGTTATTATCAGAAGATTGGTAAGGACTCCCTCGGCAACGACATTATTGAGTTCTATGCCGCTGATGGCACATATTCGACCGACACAATCTATCCCTTCAGCAACTCTTATGAGTTTAACGACGACGACGATTTCGCCTACAGTCGGCGCATGGGACGCTTCGACAACTTCTATGGCTGGTACGATCCTTACTTCTCAAGCTACTGGTACGACCCTTGGTATGCTGACCGATGGAACTGGGGATGGCGTTCACCGTGGTACTATGACAGTTTGTGGAGCTGGCCTTATTATGCCTCATGGACTTGGCCGTATGGCTGGGGCGGAAGCTATTGGGGATGGAATTACCCGGGATTCTGGGGCTGGGGGCGCCCAGTCACTGTGCGGACAGGCCATTATGGCACGCGTAACCATTCCTTTGCGCACGCCGATCGCAACTTCGGGCAGCGTCCTTCGCGCCATGAATCTTTTGGAGGACAGCCGCGCCCCAACTCCAATTTTCGACCATCGGGAACATCTCAAGATGGCAATGGAGTTCAGAACGACCGCCGATTTGGCGGCTCTCGCACCTATAATCCCAATCGGGACGATAACTCTCGTACGTTTTCTCCACAACAGTCCTTCCCCAGCAACTCTTCATTTGGCGGTAGTCGCTCCTCGTTTGGTGGCGGTGGCTCCTTCGGCGGTGGCTCCTTTGGAGGAGGAAACCGTGGTGGAGGCGGTGGAAGTCACGGCAGCTTTGGTGGTCGCAGATAAGCAGCAAAAGAAAGTTGGCATCCTCTATGGGAAAATGCTATGATTAAAGACGAGACGTTGTCTTGGACAATATCGAAAGTCTCCAAAAGCCAAAGTGCGGATACAGCAGCTCGAACAGCCGATGAAACATGACTTTATGGGGCCGATTGGAAAGGACTACGTATCGAGAGCCTAACCTTGGCTTATTAGGACTCGCCACCTTCAGGGTTTTGAGAGCGGGTTGCTAAATTATTTAACGGATTCATCATTCAGAACAACAAAAAGAGCAATGAAAGTAAAATATCTTTTAGTAGCCTCCGCGCTGACGAGTTTTCCTGTCTTCGCTCAGGAGACTTACGAGAATGAGAAGCTCACAGGAAGCGATCTCAACGGTACGGCGCGCTATGTGGGTATGGGTGGCGCGATGGAAGCGTTGGGCGCAGACATCAGTACCATGTCCTCCAATCCTGCAGGTATCGGTCTCTTCCGACACAGCCAGCTCGCCATTTCTGGCGGACTGGTGATGCAGGGCAACGCCCCTTCATGGGTCACAGGCAACAAGACCAACGCCAGTTTTGACCAAGTGGGTTTCGTCTATGTGGTACGCGCATCGGAGAAATCATTCATCAACATGGGCTTCAATTACCACAAAAGCAAAAATTTCGACTTCTTGCTCGGTGCCGCCAACCAACTGAGCAACGCCTCTTCCAACAAGTTGACGTATCAAAAGATACGCAACGGTGCGTTTGCTGACGATGACGGCGCTTACTCTGGGGCTGACTACCTCAACGTGAAAGGCTTTGGCATGGACGGAAAGGACGTCTATAACTATCCTGCCGCTGACTATAAGATGAATCGTAAGCACTATGGCTACATCGGCGATTACGACTTCAACATCAGTGCGAACCTCTCCAATGCGGTGTATCTTGGCTTTACGGCCAGCTACAAGGACGTAAACTACCGTCACCAGGGAATCTACACCGAGAATTTGGTGGGCGAAAAACGCAACTACCCTGTCCATTACACCGATGCCAGGACTGTAGATGGCGATGGCATAGACCTCAAGCTGGGAATTATTGTTCGCCCCATAGAGAGTTCTCCATTCCGATTTGGTGCGTATGTGCAAACTCCGACGTGGTATGACTTGACTGTCAACTACAACACTTCCATAACGGGTTCTCCCACGGAGGGGGGCAACCAAGAGTCCTACGACTACAAGATATTCACTCCATGGAAGTTTGGATTTTCCTTGGGACACACCATCGGAAAGCAGCTTGCCCTCGGAGCTACCTACGAATACTCCGACTACTCGACCGTGAAGAGCCGCATCATAGACGCCCAGAGCATTGACTGGTACTATGATGATGTCACGACTTACTCCCACAATGACGTGGACATGAACGAGCATACCCGTCAAACACTCAAGGGTGTGAGCCTGTTGAAGCTCGGCGCAGAGTTTAAGCCAATCAGTTGCCTTGCTCTCCGCTTAGGTTACAACTATGAGAGCGCACACTATAACGAGCAGGGCGTAAAGGGGGTTTATGCTGACGGCAACTTGGTTCACTCCCCTGGCATCTATTATAGCAGCAGCGCAGACTACACCAACTGGAAGGCAACAAACCGTTTTACCTGCGGATTGGGTTACAATGTGAACAACTGGAACATTGACTTGGCGTACCAATATAGTACGCAGAAGGGCGAGTTCCATCCGTTTGCCGACTACATCGACCATGAATCTTCGGCTGAGGACAATATCGGAACGGTTAGCGAGGTGAAGAACAATCGCAGCCAACTTCTGCTCACCATTGGCTATCGCTTCTGATTCCATCGTCCATTCCCACAGCATATAAAGGGAGTCAATGACGAACCATCACCTATATGGTCTGCCATTGCCTCCCTTTCCTTGTGGGAATCAGTGATGTCCCTACCCCATCAAAGCTCTTTCCTACTTCGGAATGTTACGAAGCGTCCCGCCAACACCCCAGAGACTATCCCCACGCAAAAGCAAAACACCCCCATGCTGATGTGTTGTTGTCGCCATACAAAATACTTCTATACTCGATTTGTAATAAAAAAGAACTATGAACGATATACTTATTTTTATTCTGAGCCTTGTCGGTGCATTCGTACTGCGGGTGTGTGGCTTTGGTTTTGGCGTGTTTACAATGGCCTGGCTGCCCTATCTGCTCCCATCCTACGGTGAGGCGACCACCCTTTCGGGCATTCTTGCCATGGTGGGATCGGTTTTCGTGACGTGCAAGAACTGGAGAAAGATTAACTGGCACAAGCTCACCCCCATCCTCATCACCTTCATTGTCTCATCGTGTGCCTCCATCTACTTCGTTTCTGTGGCTGACGACCATCTGCTCAAGCGCATTCTCGGTGTCATGCTCATTGTCGCCAGCCTTTGGTTTCTCGTTATCAGCAAGCACGTCAAGGTACGTCCAACGATACCAGTGCAAATCACCATGGGCACAATTTCGGGCGTTATGGGCGGTCTCTTCGCCATGCACGGCCCTGCAGCAGTGCTCTACTTCCTCGCTTGCTCCAAGGACAAAGATGAGTATGTGGTGCTGACGATGACCTATCTTCTCCTGGGCAACATCATGATGCTCGGCTTCCGAATCCACAACGGTTTTCTCACGGCAGCCGTCGGCCACGCCTTTCTCTATGGCATCGTGGCTGTAGCCTTGGGCACATGGGTGGGTAGCAAAGTGTTTCACCATCTTTCCACAGATATCGTGAAGAAGGTTTCCTACGCCTACATCGCTATCAGCGGCGCACTCTCACTCTTCATGTCATAAGAGATTTCAAATAAGGAACAAGGCAGTTGCATCCGTAGCCATTCCAGAGAAGCAACGTACGCATCCTATAAAGCTCATCGCAACCACGACAAGGCCTCACCTCAAGATGTTGTAGTAAAGGTCATCTTGGATGAGTTCTTCAAAAATCGACCGGCAGAGCCGGTATTTTATGCTCGCAGGACGTGCTTCGTTCCTTTCGGGGGCTGCTCCGCAACGCCCCCTCTTGGGAACGATGCCCGACCTGCTCGCATAAGCTTACCACTTCAAAATGAGATGGAAAGCTCCACAAAAAGTTGTTACTCGGAGAGAACAAGGCGCAGCCCGAGGAAGCTGCGGCGGCCGTCGGGGGCGCAGTGGTCACGAAACGACGACCGGCAGTACCTGGCTTTGTCGCCACAGCTACCGCCCCGGAGCACGCGGCCAGACCCATTAGAAGGTCCCTTGGGGTCGGTTTGGGCGTCGCTGCTGTAGCTGTCATACCAGTCATTGCACCACTCCCACACGTTGCCGCTCATGTCATACAACCCTATCTCGTTCGGTTGCTTTATTCGCACGGGATGTATCTCGGTGATAGTCATGCTGGCAAAGCGTTTCTCTATGTCATTATTCATGGCTTTCGCGCGTTTGCTGATGGCTTCCAAGCTTTTGTTGAGCCGGTAGAAGTTAGGAAGCCGAGCAAGAAAACCGGTTAGATCTTGATGGTTAGAGATCTTGACGTTACTGTTGTCCTTATACCAGGCCACATTTGTCAAACTATTGCTCCCACTATACTGGAAGTGGCGGCTTTGGTTGCCGCCCCGCGCAGCGAACTCCCACTCTGCCTCCGTCGGTAGTCGGAAGCTCTTCCCCGTAAGGGCGTTCAGTTTCTTGATGAATTGCTGGCAATCGTCCCAGCTGACGCTATCTACAGGCAAGTTGTCGCCCTTAAATTCTGAAGTACCCATTATCGCCCGCCAAAGCGCCTGCGTCACCTCCGTCTTACCGATGTAATAGTCCTTTGTCAACGTCACCTCGTGCGCAGGTTTCTCAACAACATCGGGGTTTTGCATCTCCGGCGTCGCCCCCATGGTGAACGTTCCTGCCTTGACCAGTACCATATCATAGGTTACTCCATCCACCTTCAGCACCCCATTCGAGAAAGATGCTTTGTCTGAAGCCACCACTTGCTGTTGTTCATCGGCCTTGCCCATATTCAGAAGCGAACGACCACACCAAATTACAGCGATAATAACTATTGCCACAACCCACCATGTCAACTTGTTTCCTTTTTTCTGCTTTGTTGTTTTAGGGGATGTGCTTTGTGCCTTGGGCTTCGCCTTGCGCTTCACGGTCGTGTTCTCATGGCCGTCTTGCGCTTTGCTTTCCGCCTTGGGAGCGGCCCGCGTTGCCTCATCGGCGTAGGGGGATGACTCGCCCACATCGGTGGAATCATCGTTACTCTGCAGCTCGTCGAAGAACACGTCCACCGACTTCATGCGGTCCATCCGCCGCGGCTCCATTGCGCGCTGTATCACATGGATTGTGCGCTGCGACACGCCCAGCTGATGGAGCCGACTCAGTGGCAAGCCATTGTTCAGCACC
>DLLX01000003.1 GCA_002479145.1 Prevotella sp. UBA7551
GAATCCCTAAGGGTGTACAAAAATCCAGTCAAACCAGTGACTGGATTTTTTATTTTATAGCCACAAGCGCATGAATATTATGAATATTCTGAAACGAACAGAGAGTTAAACAACTACGAAAACAGAAAAAACAACCAAAAATTTGGAAGTATAGAACAATCTATATACCTTTGCAGCCGTTTTTCACCAATGAATGTAGAATAACTAATGCGAAACAAGAAACTTGCCTGCGTTGCCCTAATGACACTCTCGCAGACTGCCGCAGTCGCAGGAGGTCTCCTGACCAACACCAATCAAAGCTTCATATTTGGGCGCAATTTCGCCCGTGATGGCGTAATAGCCATAGATGGTGTCTATTCCAACCCTGCTGGAGTGGCCTTTCTGGGAAAAGGTCTCCACCTCTCCATCGGCAGCCAAAGCGCCTCACAAACGCGCACTGCACGAAGTGGAATGACCCTCGTCAAGCCCTCCAACCTGTCCATGACCGACGAGCAATGGCAGCAGTCGCCCTACTATCATCCGCTAAGTCTCAACGGGGGAGATGCCAATGGCGTAAAGACTTTCAAGGGAGAAGCCACCGCTCCCATCATTCCTTCCATACAAGCGGCCCTTAACTATGACAAGTGGGGATTCCAATTCGGTTTTGCTCTTGTCGGAGGCGGAGGAAAATGTACGTTCAACCGTGGCCTTGGCTCGTTCGAACGACAGGTGGCTCTACTGCCTGCCGTCCTGCAACTGGCCAACAACACCTACCAGCAACAATACGGCATCGACCTTGGTTTGGGAAGCAATACACCCAGTTATTCCGTTGACAGCTACATTCACGGGCAGCAATACGTGTTCGGACTCCAGTTTGGCACGAGCTATAAGGTCAATGAAAATCTGGCTGTCTATGGCGGTTTCCGCTTCAACTATGTCTATAACAAGTACGAAGGAAGCATATCCAACATCTGCGTGAACATCAACGGACAGAACGAAAACCTCCATGACTTTCTCGGAACAAAGGCAGAGGGTCTTGCCAACCAAGCCATCTCCTATCAGGAGCAGGCCAACGAGTATAAGCGAATGGCTGAGGAAGCACAGTTGGCGGGCAATGAACAGGCCGCAGCACAGTATGCCGCCGCTGCCGCCCAACTGACGAAGGGCGCACAACTGGCTCAAGGCGGAGCACAAACGATGGAGGGACTACAAGGACAAGTAGCAGACCGGCATCTCGATTGCATTCAGCGCGGCTGGGGAATCACCCCTATCATCGGCGTAGACTACCGTTGGGGCAAACTCAATCTGGGTGCACGGCTGGAGTTTACGACTCACCTCAACATCGAGAACGACACCAAGGTGGACGACACGGGGCTCTTTGCCGACGGCGTAAACACTCCAAACGACATTCCAGGCATCCTCACCGTGGGTGGTTGCTACGAGATTCTGCCTGCCTGGCGGGTCATGGCGAGCTACCATTACTACTTCGACAAAGACGCGCGCATGGACAAGGACAAGCAGAAGCTGCTCTCCAGCAACACCTGGGAGTGGGCATTGGGGACGGAATACGACCTAACCAAAGCTGTAACCGTCAGCGCAGGCATGCAACGGACGAAGTATGGGCTTGGCGATGGAAGTTTCTTGTCGGATATGTCCTTCCAGACAAGCAGCTACTCCTATGGTTTCGGTGCCAAAGTGCGGGTTTCTCCAAAGGTCTCAGTGGAGGCCAGCTACTTCTGGACCAATTACGAGACGTTCGATAAGCAATATGACCAGCAGTACAGCGTAGGCACAATGACGGCCACCGCACACAATTCAGACCAGTTTACCCGCACCAACAAGGTGTTTGGCATCGGCGTAAACCTCGATTTCTAAGTACGAATCACTCACATTGACGACCATTGCGCTGCGACGGAAAAGGCAAAAGCGGACAGAGACAACAGGCAATCAGGAAGATGGTTATCCTGTTGTCCTCCATCCGCTTTTGTCGTAACAACGTGTAAGTAAGAAAAAATCAGTTTCTTGTAGAGAGATGCCCACCCTCTAAGACTTACATTGCCCAGCACTTTGACGGCCGAAACGATCATGAAAAGGCCTCGATTTGACGCTCAGCAACGATACCTACAGTTACATTTATAAACTATTAAAGGCAAAATAAACGAAAAAGCCATGTGGGGAGTTCCGAAGAAATCCGCACATGGCTCATTCCTATAAGTTGATTCTGACAGCCGTCTTAGACAAGCAATCAGTATTCGTCCTCGTTAAAGAGGAAATCTTCTTTAGTGGGATAATCGGGCCAAATGTCCTCAATACTCTCATAAACCTCGCCATCATCCTCTATTTCCTGCAGGTTCTCAATTACCTCAAGTGGCAACCCCGAGCGTGTGGCATAGTCTATCAGCTCATCTTTTGTTGCTGGCCAGGGTGCATCTTCCAGCTTTGAAGCCAATTCAAGAGTCCAATACATAATCTTAATCTGTATGTTTTAGAAATTTGCGTGCAAATATACTATATTTTATTTGAACTACAAGTGTTATTCTCTGTTTTTTCATACAAATGTACAACAAAGTTTAAATGCAGATGAAACGTCGCTCGTTTTCATCTCTACCACCAGCCGATTGCGTCCCCCATGGCAGTCCAGATTACAAGAAAAGCTTCATAGGGAGGTGTGCTCCGCAGTCCACACCTCTTCGTTCACACCGTCCAGATGGTTCAGATAGCGGGCAAAAACAAAGAAATAATCCGACAATCGGTTAAGAAACGGGATGCACACGGCACAAACCTCCACAGTGTGAGCAGCCGCGCAGACCCGTCGTTCAGCTGTGCGACAGACCGCACGGCACCTATGCGCCACGGCTGCACGCCGGCCTCCCCCCGGAAGAATGAAACTATGCAGGGGAGGAAGCAGCCCTGTCATCCGGTCTATCTCGGCCTCCAGTGCGGCAGTATCGCCGTGAAAGGCATACGTTCCCTCCGTCGTCAGGTAGCTTCCCATCGCAAACAGTTCGCATTGCACGTAGGTGAGCAGCGTCTTGTCAGCTACATAAGTGGCCAAAAGACCTACAAGGCTGCTCAGCTCATCCAACATCCCACAGGCTTCCACTATCGGATGATCTTTCTCTACGCGTCCACCACTGCCTAAGGAGGTCTGCCCCGCATCGCCTGTCTTTGTATAAATGCCCATCGGCGTTAAAAGTTGATTTTATAGTTTTGCTTGTATTTCTTGCGGTCGAAGAAGAGAATGCCACAGTAATAGAGGTCGAAGCTCACGCGAACCCGTCGGTCGCATAGGATACGCACCCAACTCTGGTGTGCTGCAGCATTTTTGTGCACGCCCTCCACGACCAGCATGGAGTCGTCCTTGGCACGGCTCACCATCGCCAGCACATCCTGCTCCAGAGTTGGGCTATATGCTATGACAGCCATTGCAAACCCTTCCTGTCGTGTCATCCCGTCCTTTCGCAACACGGTCTTGGCACAACCAGCATGGATATAAGCGCACTTGGCTGCAGAAACATCTCCGATAAGCTCCATTTCATCAGCCTGACGATAGTTGGCAAGGCGCAAATACAACTCGCAAAGCCTCCTTTCACGCCGCGAAATCTTTGGGAACAACGGCCGAAGGTCGTCGTATGCATAATAGGGATAGTGCTCATTGACCACATAGCGAACGAAACGATAAGCCCAAGGCGACTGTATACCGAATCCACGGCAGTACTTCGCGCGGCTTACCCACAGCACTCCTCTTCGCAAACGAGACAACATGAGCCTATCTTGCAGTTTTATTTCTCCACAGGCTGACAGTGCTCACGCAGCCATTCCAGGTCTTTTCCGTCGAGGTGGGGGGCAAGCCGGTCATAAACCAGCTGATGATAATTGTCGACCCACAGCTTCTCCTCATCGGTGAGCAGCCCAAAATCTACGGGCGTGAGGTCTATCGGGCAGAGCGTGAGGGGTTCCATCTGAAGATATTTTCCCAGTTCCGTCTCCATATATTCCTTTATCAGCAGCGTGTTTTCGATGCGCACGCCAAAGCGATTGGAAAGGTATATGCCCGGCTCATCGGTAATTGTCATACCCGCATGGAGCGGTGCGGGCTTATATTCCATGCGCACTTGATGCGGTCCCTCGTGCACATTGAGGTACGAGCCCACCCCATGACCCGTGCCATGAAGGTAGTTCAACCCCGCGCGCCACAACGGTTCGCGCGCCAAAGCGTCTATCTGTGTGCCATTGCACCCGTCGGGAAACTTGGCCAATTCCAGCTGAATATGGGCCTTGAGCACCAAGGTATAGACCCGGCGCTGCTCCTCCGTGACAGGCCCGAGGGCTATCGTGCGCGTAATGTCGGTCGTGCCGTCTTGGTATTGTGCTCCGCTGTCGATGAGCACCAGCCCATGCGGCTCAATGGGAGCATCGGTCTCGGGCGTGGCCTCGTAGTGGACGATAGCCCCATGAGCCTCATAGCCCACAATGGTGTCGAAGGAAATACCACGAAACAGCTCCTGCTCAGCGCGCAGAGCGGTCAGCTTTCGATCGAGGGACATCTCCGTCTGACCTCCTGCCTCCACTGCGGGAAGAAGCCATCGGAGGAATTTCACCAGTGCCACACCGTCCCTTACCATCGCCTTGTGGAAGCCGTCCACCTCGGCCTTGTTCTTAACGGCCTTCATCGCTGGAATGGGAGACGGGGCAAACTTGACCATCGAGCCGCTGTCGAGGGCACTGGAGGCGAGGTGACAAGGCGTCTCCTGACTGTCAATCAGCAGTCCACCCTCGCTGTGGTGGGCACGCAAATAATCGGCCACTGCTGTATAAGGCTGCACGGAGACGCGGTAGTCGGCGAGATACTGCCGCACATCTGCGGTCAACTTTTCCTCATTGACAAACAAGATGGCATCGTCTGACCTAATAAGAAGATAGGAGATGAACATCGGATTGCAGTGGACATCGGCCCCACGGAGATTCAATGTCCAGGCTATGTCGTCGAGTGCCGATACCAGCATCGCCTCAACCTGCTGCTTGCCCAGCGACTTCCGTATGCGACCGAGCTTGCTTTCCGTCGTCTCACCAGCAAACTCCAGGGGCTGCAGCTCCACCTTGGCCTGTGGCAGCTGCGGACGATCCGTCCAAATCTCTGCCAATGGGTCAAAATCCGTACGTAACTCGATGCCGCGACCAGACAGCTCCATCTGCAAGCCTCGCACTTCTTCGGCACTGTTCACCCATCCGTCAAGCCCCAACACGCGGTGTTTTTCTTCACGCATCTGTTCAGAAAGCCAATCGACAATGGTGGGCGTACCAGCCACCTTGAGCCTCATCAGCTCTATGCCCGTACCCTGAAGCTGCTCCTCGGCAGCAATGAAGTAGCGGGAGTCCGTCCACAATGCGGCAGCATGCGTCGTTACTACCACCGTACCCGCCGAACCATTGAAGCCGGATATCCACTCGCGACCTTTCCAATGGTCGGCCACATACTCGCTATTGTGTGCGTCGGTGCTGGGGAAGACGAAAGCTCCCAGCCCCTCGCGCTCCATCACTCGGCGGAGCGCGGCAATGCGTTCTTTGATCTTATTCATAGGTTGTCATCTATATTTTTGATTACAATGGCGGGGTACTATCCCCAGTTGCCTCAGCCTTCGTCGCGCATCATTCGCACATTGCCCGACAAATTCTGTTCTGTATGGCGCTGGCCTGTGCGGCATGTATGACCCCCTCGTTGAGGATACAGAACGCCAAACGATGCCCATTGCTGGCCGTACAGAAGCCCGCCAGGGTCTTCACGCCCGTCACCGTGCCCGTCTTGGCGCGCACATTGCCAGCCGCAGCCGTTCCCCGAAGCCGCTTTCGCAACGTGCCATCGCGTCCGGCAATGGGCAGGACGCGGAGCAACGCCTCATGGGCCGCAGTGTCTCGGTAGTTCAGACGAAGCAGACGAACAATCAACTCAGCCGTCACATAGTTGTATAAGGACAAGCCACATCCATCGGCCACATAATACTGGCTGGGGTTCAGTCCCACTTCTCTGATCACTTGGTTGACCACCTGCCGTCCCTGACGTGCGCCGGCACGGCGGATGCCCGTACTCTTCGCCAGCTGATAGAACACCGATTCGGCATGGAGATTGTCACTATACTTCATCATCCGCCGCAACACCTGCGTCAAAGAATGGTTTTCCTCCGCCAGCAACGTGCAGCCCTTGGGCAGCTGACCGTCACTGGTCGTGCCGTCCAGAGCAATGCCGGCAGCGCGTAGCCGACTCGAAAGCTCCGCGAGGAAGCGGTCGCGGCGGTTGTAGAGCAGTGGCGACAGCGGCGGATTGCTGTCGTCATCGTCCCAGCACCAGCCCTCGCCCATCGGCTTGCTGTCCTTCATCGTCTTGTCGGCCAGCAAGTCTCCCGTCACACGACTGACTCCCTTGTCACGCAAGGCGCTCACGAAAGCGCGCATATTGGCATCGCCAAACATCGGGTCCATGCCCCCCACGCAGTATAGCGAGCCATGGAGCACCCCTGTGGAGTCTATGTCGCCACTGCCGTAAAGGCGCGTCGAGAACTGATAGTCCACGCCCAGACGGTCGAGTGCAGTGATGGCGGTGACGCACTTCAGCACTGAGGCCGGACGCATTCGCTGTGCCTCATTGTATTGATAGACACATTGGTCGGCGCTCAAGTCCCACACCATGACCGCCATCTGCGTGGTGCGCAGCAACGGGTCTTGCGTGATATCGGCCATACGGCTGCCAAACGTCGCCACCCAAGCGCTGTCATAACTGGCGCCATCGGCCACGGCGGGAGGCTCTGCCAGCTCCACAAGGCTGTCGGTATCGGCCTCGCCGGCTACGGAAGCCACCTTTCCCGCCTCCTCGGCAAGGATACGCGCCACGCGGGCACTATCGATATAGACCGACCGCACCTGTGCCTGAAGGGGCAAGGTGAGGACAAGGGCGAGGATGAATAATATTCTTTTATGAATCTTGGGCATTTCGATTTGTTTTTTGTACACCATGACTTTTTGCCTTCAGGGCACACTTCTCTACGGCCTCGACAAACGATTGCTCGTTCTCTGGAGTGAAGATGCCGATGCTGTGTTCACCATATTCCACCATCACATAGCTGCCCGTGAGCAGCCGTCGGGGCATACGCCGCAGCGAGGTGATACTCCGCAATGCAACAGGTCGGCCACGCTGCCGCCCTGTCCGACCACTTCTGGTGGACAACTGCTCGTCGTCGAGCACATAGTCGGTATGGATTCCCCGGTCGATGCCGCACACGGCGACTGCCACAAGCACCACACCGAGCACGGCCATGGGCCAAGTGCCGAACCAGAAGCAATAGAACGATGCGGCGGCGAGCAGCAATATGCCGCAAGCCTCACCCAACGTGAGCCGATGATGGAATACTCTCGTCATAGCAGTTTTTAACTGCAAAGTTACAAAAAAAGTTGGTTTAGAGCAATCGTCTTCCCATCATAACATGCTTGTATCTTACCTCATCCCGTTCTTCCGAAGCCACATGCCAAAGAAGCGGTCGTAGACTATGTACCCCTCACGGCCTTTATACACCAGCTCCCTACGGAGAAGAGCTTTGAGGGCAATACCCACACTGCTGCTTGCGGGCAGGGAATAGCGGCGGATGAACTCCTGCGAGAGGACAGACCGGGCACAACGTTCCTGTGCGATGGCGGAAAGCAGAGCCGCTTGGTTGTCCGTGAGAGAATCGTAGTAGGTGATGAACGCCACTTCCTGCTCCCCGACCAGCTCGTCGATGACTCGCCCTATCTCCGCCTTTGTGATCTCCTTTCCGTCCTGATAAAGACGGTTCAGGATGGCTTGGACGTACCAAGTCTGCCCGTCCACTTGCTGATAAAGATAGGAGAAGGTGACCTCTTCCATTTCCAAGGACTTGTTTCTCAGCCATCGGTTGGCAAACGCATAATACTCACGAGGGGCTATCAACGGCAGGTTGACAATCTGCGAACTCTGATAGAAGGGCCGTTTGGCCGAGAGAAACATATCGGTCATGAGGTGTTGCTTGCTGCCAGCAAAGATAAAATAGACATTGGGCAGAAACTGAATGTAGGAGCGCAACAACGCTTCAGCGCCACCCTCGGTGTATTCTGTCACCTGCTGAAACTCATCGATAGCGATATAGATGCGCTTTTCCGACTGCTTCAGATACTCAAAGATATGCCGCAGCGACTCTTCCCGCTGGCTCGGGGCGACCGTAATCGAGAATGTCGGCGCACCCGTCAGCTCGTCAAATGAAAGCGTGGGCTTGTAGTTGACAAAAAGATCTGCCACCCTCCGCATCGCCGCTTGCGAGAATGTATCCACCTTCCCAATGACCGTCCTGCCCAAAAGTTGGATAAACTGACTCAGACTCCGTGTCGGATTAATATCTACATGGAAACACTTCGCTTTAGGTTCTTCGCACTTGAGCCGCTCAAAAACATGATGAATCAACCCCGTCTTACCTATGCGGCGGGGGGAAATCAGCACCACATTGCGCTCGTTAACTAATGCATTGATGATGGTTTCGGTCTCTTTCTTGCGGTCGCAGAAGTATTCCGAGCCCTTGTAGCCATAGACTACAAACGGATTATTGAGCTGTTCCATGTTTTACATTACACCTTTTATAGCACACAAATTTAGGTAAATTTTCCCGAACAATCCCTAATCGACCATTAGATTTCGTTTCAGGTTGCTGTTTCTTTCGTGCAGATTATCACGGAAGTGCTGAAGGCATAGCGAGCGACGGCGAAACATTTACGGCAACAAAATGCCGAAAGAAGAAACCTAAGGATATGGCATTGTCTTTCAGCAGGTTACATCATTTGCGTATTTTTAATTTAAAAACCAGTAATTTTTAATTTATTTTTCTCAGATTTTTAAATTAAAAATTCAAGCAATAAGACCTTTATTCCGTTACTATCCCGCCCCTACCCCACATAAATGAACGCACTTATACCTTTATTTTGGGTACACCTCGCTCACTCAACAGCACCGACGACACCGACTTTTCGCCTTGCCTTTTATTCGCTCACAAGACAAAAGGCACAAATAATGGGGGGAAACTTTCGCCTATCTGCCAATTATTCAGTAATTTTGCGACCAAAACAAATTGAATCCCCACACAGGGAATAATTGTTTGCAGTAGAAATGATTTATAAATACGACTTTCTTATCATCGGCGCAGGAGTCGCCGGAATGAGCTACGCCCTGAAAATAGCCAAGGCTCACAAGGGAAAGATTTGCATGATATGCAAGACAACGCTCGACGAGGCCAACACAGCGTTTGCACAAGGTGGCGTGGCCTCGGTGACCAACCTTGCCGTTGACGACTTCGACAAGCACATTCAGGACACCATTATAGCCGGCGACTACATCTCAGACCGCAAGGCGGTGGAGCAAGTAGTGCGCAACGCACCCGCACAAATTCAGGAACTGGTCAGCTGGGGCACCCACTTCGACCGCAAAAAGGACGGATCTTTTGACCTGCACCGGGAGGGAGGCCACAGCGAGTTTCGAATTCTCCACCACGCCGACGACACTGGAGCCGAGATACAACGGGCACTGATGGCGGCCTGCCGCAGCCATCCACGCATAGAAATCAAGGAGCACCACTTCGCCGTGGAAATCATCACTCAGCACCACCTCGGCATCGAAGTGACACGGCGCACCCCTGACATAGAGTGCTATGGCGCGTATGTGCTCAACCCTGAGACAAAAAAGGTGGACACTTACCTCAGTCGCGTGACGCTGATGTGCACGGGCGGCTGCGGAGCGGTGTACCAAACGACAACCAACCCTATCATAGCCACTGGCGATGGGGAAGCAATGGTCTACCGAGCCAAAGGAACGGTGAAGGATATGGAGTTCGTTCAGTTTCACCCCACGTCGCTCTACCATCCCGGAGAGACCCATCCTGCCTACCTCATCACCGAGGCCATGCGCGGATACGGCGGCATACTGAGGCTGCCCACGGGCGAGACGTTCATGGAGAAGTATGACAAGCGGCTGTCGCTCGCCCCGCGTGACATAGTGGCACGGGCTATCGACAAGGAGATGAAGAAGCACGGCATCGACCATGTCTGCCTCGACGTGACGCACAAGAACCCCGAAGAGACGCGCAAACACTTCCCCAACATCTATCAGAAGTGCCTGAGCATCGGCATAGACATCACCAAAGAGATGATTCCCGTGCGCCCAGCCGCCCATTATATGTGCGGTGGCATCAAGGTAGACCTGAATGGAGAGAGTTCCATTCACCGCCTTTATGCCCTTGGTGAGTGCTCCTGCACGGGGTTGCATGGCGGCAACCGACTGGCCAGCAACTCGCTCATCGAGGCCGTGGTCTATGCGGATGCGGCGGCCAAGCACACCCTTCAGGTCGTGGATAACTATGAATGGAATGACAAAGTGCCTGAATGGAACGACGAGGGGACGATGACCAACGAGGAAAAAGTGCTCATCACGCAGAGCATTAAGGAAGTGGGAGAGGTGATGTCCAACTATGTGGGCATCGTAAGGTCCAACCTTCGACTCAAGCGAGCATGGGACAGGCTCGACCTTCTCTACGAGGAGACGGAGGCTTTGTTTAAGCGAGTGAAGGCGACGAGGGACATCTGCGAGCTTCGCAACATGATCAACGTGGGCTACCTCATCACCCGTCAGGCCATCGAGCGGAAGGAAAGCCGAGGACTCCATTACACCATCGACTACCCGAAACACGCCTACGACCTGAAGAAATAGACCGTAGACAGGAGGCGGCCGTGCCAAACAGTAGAGTTATTATCAACCAGTCACCTAATATCTATCAATTTCCCATCCCGCCCTTGAAGTGGGGCGGAACGGGGAGAAACAACCAATCATCCTTATGAGAAAGTATCATTTTTTAGCGGCTGCATTGCTCTGCATCTCGCTGCAAGGCTATGCGCAGAAGCCGACCAAGGGCGGAGGCATCTCACAGGAGATGCTCGCACAGATTGAGCGCAACGGTATCCAGCCCAATGACCGGGTCATCAGCAATGCGCTGGCAATGAACAAGATCGACGATTTGGCCATGAACTTCAAGAACCAACACACGTTGGACACCCATTTCAGCGTCGAAACGCCGAGTCAGAGCATCCACGACCAGAAAAGTTCTGGGCGCTGCTGGCTGTTTTCTGGCCTTAATGTGCTGCGCGCCAACTTCGCAAGGCAGCACAAGGACAGCATCCGCATGGAGTATAGCCAGGTCTATCTGTCCTTCTACGACCAGCTGGAGAAGGCCAACCTCATGCTGCAGGGCGTGATAGACTGCGCCGATAAGCCCATCGATGACCAGCGCGTGCAGTTCTTCTTCAAGAATCCCATCAGCGATGGGGGCACGTTCTGTGGTGCCGCCGACCTGGCAGAGAAGTACGGTGTGGTACCTATGGAAGCGATGCCGGAGCCTTATTCGGCTGAGAACACGTCGCGCATGGCTGCCCTCATCTCCTCAAAGTTGCGCGAGTTCGGTCTGGAACTGCGCAAGATGGTGGCCGCAAAGAAGTCGACACGTGACATTCAGGCTCGCAAAACCGAGATGCTGGGCACGGTGTATCACATGCTTACCGTCTCATTGGGTACGCCCGTGAAGGAGTTTACCTACACTTTCCGCGACAAGTACGGCAAGGCGGTGGGCAAACCACGCAAGTTTACACCCAAATCGTTCTACGATGAGACCGTAGGACACCCCCTCAACGGTACTTTTGTGATGGTGATGAACGACCCGCGCCGTCCCTACTGGAAGACCTACGAGGTGGAGTATGACCGCCACACCTACGACGGACACAACTGGAAGTACCTCAATCTGCCGATGGAGGAGATTGCACAGCTCGCCATTACGTCGCTCAAGGACAGCACAAAGATGTACTCCAGCTATGATGTTGGCAAGCAACTCGACCGCAAGCGCGGCTACCTCGCCATGGACAACTACGACTACGGCATGCTCTATGACACGACCTTCCCGATGGATAAGGCCGACCGCATCAGCACATTCGACAGTGGTTCGACCCACGCCATGACGCTTACGGCCGTGGATCTCGACGACAATGGGCAGCCCGTGAAATGGAAAGTGGAGAACAGCTGGGGACCAAGCTATGGCCAGGCGGGCTGCCTGATTATGACTAACGACTGGTTCAACAACTTCATGTTCCGTCTGGTGGTGGACAAGAAGTATTGTTCCGACCGCGTTGTCAAGGCAGCTCAGCAGAAGCCTTTGATGGTTATGCCCGAGGATCCTCTCTTCCAAGAGGACAAATAAGGCCGCATCGGCAAAGCCGGAAAGTACTGACAAAGAGAACAGAAAGCTAATTTTCAGCAACCAACCAACATAGACAAAGGGATGGGGAACACGCGTTCCCCATCCCTTTGTCTAT
>DLLX01000044.1:0-4011 GCA_002479145.1 Prevotella sp. UBA7551
GCGGCTGCAATGTGGGTTAATCTTGGTCAGGGACAATGAGCTTATATCCTTTACCATGGATGTTGATTATCTCAATTTGATCATCATCTTTCAGATGTTTGCGCAACTTCGTGATATAGACATCCATAGACCGGGCATTGAAATAGTTGTCATCAATCCAAATGGTCTTCAGTGCATAGTCGCGTTGTAAGATTTCGTTGGCATGTGAGCATAACAAGGCAAGCAACTCATTCTCCTTGGTGGTGAGCTTGGTTTGCTTCTCGCCAATGCTTAGCAACTGCTTTTGGGTGTCAAACGTGAAGCGTCCAATATGATACAGCGTGCTCTCCTTGCTCTTCTTACCCTTTACGCGACGCAATATGGCCTCAATGCGCATCACAAGTTCTTCCATAGAGAAAGGCTTCGTGATATAGTCGTCAGCACCCAGCTTAAATCCTTCGAGTATATCCTCTTTCAGTGTCTTTGCCGTCAGGAAGATGATAGGCACCTCGGCGTTGCTCTGTCTAATCTCCTGCGCCAACGTGAATCCGTCTTTCTTCGGCATCATGACATCAAGAACGCAGATGTCATACTTTTCTTTGAAAAACTCACGATAGCCCACTTCACCATCTGGACATAGCTTACAATCAAAATTCTTTGCTTGAAGATACTCGCGAAGCAGCATTCCCAGATTCTCATCATCCTCACACAACAAAATTTTTAATTTCTCTTCCATAATTCAATTCTGGTTTAGATAAGCGGCTGGCTCAGCACAAACGCCCTGCCTACTTCCGCTAAGGGTTATTATATTTTTCTTTCTTACAATATCATTCCATATCTTCATCGCGTATTATCGGCAACCTAATGGTGAACGTCGTTCCCTTTCCATACTCGCTATCCACCCGGATTTCTCCATCGTGCAAGTCCACCATTTTTTTGACATAGGCCAACCCTAAGCCAAACCCTTTGACATCATGCACATTGCCCGTATGAACCCGATAAAACTTCTCGAAAATCTTTTTAAGATTCTCCTTTTTGATGCCCATGCCTGTATCACGCACCGACAAACAGAGATGATGCTCCGTGTTCCAAGTTTTCAAAAACACGTTGAGCGGCTCATTGGGCTTGGCGTACTTGACCGCATTGTCCAGCAGGTTGAAGATAACGTTCTGGAAATGCATCTCATCGACATACATCGTAGAATCAACTGCCTCAATGGCTGTATAAACTTTTCCACCTGTATGCTCCACCCGGAGTGTGAACGCTGCCGCAATATTCTCCACCATCTCATTCAGATCCGTGTATTTCTTCTTTAGCACCGCCGTTTTATTATCGTACATGCTCATCTGAAGAACTTTCTCTACTAAAAAGCGCAAACGCTTAGACTCGTCATTGATGACACCTCCTAAATGCGCTATCATCTGTGGAGACTTCGTGAGACTCTTATCATTCATCATCTGGGAAGCCAAAGATATGCTTGCAATAGGCGTTTTCAACTCGTGGGTCATATTATTGATGAAATCATTTTTTATCTCCGAGTAACGTTTCTGACGGAAGATAATTACAATCGTGAATACAAAAGTCAACAGCAGGACAATCGTAAAGATGACTGAAGGAATCATAAACCGCACACTGGAAAAAATATAGCTGTTCATTTCCGGGAAGTGTATTCTAACAACACCGCGCCTATTGGGCGGGTCATTGCGGAACAGTACTTGACTGAAGCTATTCTCCACCCCATCATCGGTATAGTCTGGGCAACGGTACACTTCCCTGCCATCTTGAGTAAGAACTACAAAGTGGTAAGGGATGTTGATGCCATTGTTCATCATTTCCGCCTTCAAGTCCTGGTCTAACAGTTTGAAATTGACGCGTTCTTTAAGCGGCTTTTCCGAAGCGGAGTATAAAATGTTGTACACCACCTCGTCCAACATACTTTTCTGATAGACATAACGATTGCGGACTATTTCCTGTAAACTCTTCTTGGTAGCTGTAATCGAATTGCTATCATTGCGCAGTATCATCGCCTTTGGGGTTTGGGATGGCTTGCTAACTATCGTCTTCATCTGAAACGAGGAGTAGCCTCTTTTTCCCCGATCATTCATTCTGTCACCTTGCTTTAACTCCCTTTGATCCTCTTTTTCATCTACATCTCTTTCCAAATAGCGCAGTGTTTCATTAAGTTCCATATTGCGCGAGGCCTGATACAAAGCACGATTGACCGACTCGTCAAATTGCTCACGCTTCATCTCCGCCATTTCCTCGATATAATTGAGCTGCAGCAACAATAGGGCTAAGAAGGAAAGCCCCATGATGATGGCAATTATCCAAATCGTTCGTTTTTTCATTTTCCTCGAATTATCTTGATGCAAAGATACTTTATTTCATTAACTCATTAACAGTAATACGTTAATTGCAGCTCGTTTATTCATGTTATTTAACTATAATACGATTTATAGTAGATTATTATTAACCTCTATCTGCTGATAGCAACACTAAAAGATGCGATGGCAAGGAGCTGATTAAAAAAGCCTTGTTGCGAAATCTGTATTAATGAGAAATATTCATTACCTTTGTTGGCAATTAATTCACAGAAAAATGTTTAGCGGTATAGTAGAAGAAATGGCGACCGTCGTTGCCATAAAACACAATCAAGAGAATATCGACTTGACGCTCCGATGCAGTTTTGTCGATGAATTGAAAATTGATCAAAGCGTTTCTCACAATGGTGTATGCCTCACTGTGGTAAACATAGAGAATAGATGCTACACTGTCACGGCAATGAAGGAGACACTCCTATGCTCCAACCTTGGAAAGTTAAACGTTGGTGACCGTGTCAACGTCGAACGTTCGATGTTGTTAAACGGACGGCTGGATGGACATATTGTGCAAGGTCACGTCGATAAAACAGCTGTCTGCACAAAGATAGAAGACGCTGATGGTTCAACCTACTTCACATTTCAGTATCCCTTTGACCCAGTGATGGCACGCAAAGGATACTTCACAGTGGACAAAGGATCGGTGACGGTGAATGGTGTTTCACTCACTGTCATCCACCCTACAAACAACAGCTTTACTGTCGCCATCATTCCTTATACGAGAGAAAACACCAATTTCTCCGACATCACTGTTGGGACGGAAGTCAATATTGAGTTTGATATTTTGGGAAAATACATAGCACGCCTCAACCAATTTGCATAACACTTACGACAATGAACTTGTACTCCCATATTGTCATGATAGAATCTACATAATCTATATGCCCCCATATAGTAAAATCCCAAGTCTACCGAAATGTTGACTTGGGATTTTCATAAAGGTTATATTAAAAACTGATTTTCTGTTATTACTCCTCTGCAGGCTTCATATTAGTATAGACATTCTGTACATCCTCAAATTCTTCAAGGCGTTCCACCATCTTGTCTATAACATCACGCACCTCAGGCGAGACATCTTTAAGGTCATTTGGGATACGTGTGAATTCGGCTGAGGTAATCTCATAGCCATTCTCCTCTAAATACTTCTGGATTTCACCAAAATGATTCGGCTCACCATAAATAGTAATTNNATTTCACCTGTCTCCTCATCAACATCAAATTCATCATCGACCCCATAGTCAATCAAGTCGAGAATCAAATCTTCCATGTTAGTATCAGCAGGAGCCTTAAAAGTGAATACACACTTATGGTCAAAAAGAAAGGACAGCGATCCCTGCGTGCCAAGGTTTCCATTAAACTTGTTAAACACAGACCGCACATCACCTACAGTGCGAGTAGTATTGTCTGTCAATGTATCGACGAAAATGGCTATACCATGCGGACCATACCCCTCATACGGAACCTCCTTGTAATCGCTCTGATCCTTGCCCATGGCATTCTTGATGGCGCGAGTGATGTTGTCCTTTGGCATATTCTCGCGTTTGCATGTTGCAATCAGAGCGCGAAGACGAGGATTATTCTCCGGCTCAGGGCCACCGGCCTTCACAGCTATGGCAATTTCCTTACCCAATTTGGTGAACGTGCGGGCCATGTG
>DLLX01000044.1:4048-7151 GCA_002479145.1 Prevotella sp. UBA7551
TCGCTTTGCGATATTCAAAAGCTCTTCCCATGTATTTATCGTATTCTTGTTTTATTATATATTTGCCTTACCTTAATACTGCATGGAGTTTTTCCGTTAAGTTTTTCACTAACTTCTGCATTATCGCCTCAATGGCCTTATCGGTAAGTGTCCTATTTTCATCCTGCAAAATGAAGTTTACAGCGTAGCTTTTCTTGCCTTCGGGTAAATTCTTTCCCTCGTAAACATCAAAGAGCACCACCTGCTTGAGAAGTTTTTTCTCCGTCTGACGTGCTATTTGCTCAATCTGAGCAAACTCCACATTGGCATCGACAAGCAAAGCCAAATCTCTGCTCACCGAAGGGAACTTAGACAGCTCATGGTAAAGAAGTGTATTCTTGTGCGTAAGCTTCATCAGCTCCGTCCAATCCAATTCTGCATAATAAACTGGTTGCTCTATATCGAATCTACGCAGCACGTGATGATTGACAATACCCATATCGACAAGCAACTTTCCACCATGACTCTTTAACTGAATGCCTTTGTCGAAAATATTATTGTCAGAGTCTTCTGACAACAGTTGACTACTATTAACACCCACGCGACGCAAGATGTTCTCGACATAAGCTTTCAATTCAAAGAAAGAAGTTTTCTCGTCTGCATGTGCCCAACTTCCTTCTATATGGTTTCCTGTTACCCAAAGTGCCAAATGATAACGCTGGGAGTAAGCCTTAATGGGGCTATTTAGCGTATAACGTTCCTGATTATAGGTATAGACATTTCCCACCTCAAAGAAACGAAGATTGCGCGCCTTGCGGTTTACATTGCGTACTATACTCTCCAATCCGCCAAAGAGAAGGGTCTGACGCATCACGCCAAGATCTGACGACAAAGGATTCATTACCTTTACCGTCCGTGCCCATGGATAATAATTATAGGTGTCGCCTTCATAATATGATTGCTTACTCAGCGAATTGTTAAGAATTTCATTGAATCCTTCTCCCACCAGTTGCTCACTCACCTGATTCTCGCGACGGTAATCTTTATCTCTTTCCCCTGCAATGGTAAGAGAAGACTTCAAGGTTGTCGATATTTCCACATTATTATAACCATAGATGCGAAGAATGTCTTCTACCACATCACACGGACGTTTGACATCGACACGATAAGCTGGCACCAATAAGTTCAGTCCTTCCTTGTCCTCTTTGAGAATGCGCATCTCCAAATTTTGGGCAATACGTTTGATTGTCTCTGCACCGATTTGTTTTCCTATCAGACGGTCGCAATATTCATAGTTTAGACGAACAGGGAAATCCTCCATCTTATTAGGATACACATCGTTAATTTCCATGCTCACCTTTCCACCTGCCAACTGCTGACAAAGGATGGCAGCTTGCTTCAAAGCATATATCGTACCGTTAGGATCTACACCTCGCTCAAAACGGAAGCTGGCATCTGTTGAAAGGCCGTGGCGACGGGCACTCTTACGAATCCAAGTCGGATGAAAGTAGGCACTCTCAAGTACCACATTGCGCGTGGTCTCATACGTACCACTACCCTTTCCTCCAAATACGCCTGCAATACACATAGGTTCCTGCTCGTTGCAGATTGCCAAGTCGTGCTCACCCAGAATATGCTTCTCACCATCAAGAGTGACAAACTCCTTACCCTCGTTGCCATCTTTGACGACAATGTGATGACCTGTGACCATGTCAGCATCGAAGCAGTGCATCGGTTGTCCATAAGCCATCATCACATAGTTGGTGATGTCTACAATATTGTTAATAGGACGAAGCCCGATAGTTGACAACTTGTCGCGCAACCATTTCGGACTTTCTTTCACCTCGCAGTCTTCCAAGCTCAAGCAAGCGTAACGACGACACGCCTCCGTATTTTCTATGGTAACTTTGATGGGCAAATCATGATTGTCAACATGAAACGCTTCGCATCCTGGGCGATGGATTTGAGTTTTAAAGCCATTTTCACAAAGCCATGCATAAAGATCGCGCGCCACACCGTAATGGCTCAATGCGTCTGCGCGGTTGGCTGTAATGTCTATGTCAATAACCCAATCGCTTTCCAAATGGTAATATTCTGCCGCAGGCTCTCCAATAGGCGCATCCTCGGGAAGGACAATGATGCCATCGTGATTGTTTCCAATTCCAATTTCATCTTCTGCACAGATCATACCCAGCGACTCCACGCCACGCAGCTTTGAACGCTTAATCGTGAAACTTTTGTCACCATCGTAGAGCACACAACCCAAATCGGCCACTATTACCTTTTGGCCAGCTGCGACATTTGGCGCCCCGCAGACTATCTGCTGGGGTGCTCCCTTTCCCAAATCTACTGTTGTGATATGCAGGTGGTCGCTGTTCGGGTGAGCGACGCACGTCAAGATTTTACCTACGAAAAGCCCTTTCAGCCCTCCTGGGACAGCCTGCACTTCGTCGAGTCCTCCTACTTCGAGACCGGTAGAGGTTAGTGCCTCGGCGACTTGTTGCGGGGTCAGGTCGAAATCGACGTACTCTTTTAACCACTTATATGAAATCTTCATTTACGGATGCTTATTATTATCGTAATCTAACTGCAAAGTTACGGCATTTTCTGTAAATAGCCATAACTTAGTCCATTTTTGTTAATGCTACAATAGCGCAACGCTGCCAAAGATTGTTTAACCCCCAAATAGTTTCTTTCTTTATTTATGCCCGTCTATGGCTAATTGCTTTGATTTACATTGACTCCTTTTCATCGTTTCTCATTACCTTCCTTACATTGTAAGTGTTACAAGGACGTTAAAAAGTTGGTATACAAAATGAATTTCTGCGAAAGGGATGGATATTTTCAGATGTTATGTTTAACTTTGCAATGGCAAGAGATTCTTTATCGTACTTGTAGGAAGTACTGTGTAGATATTTCTAAACCGTGTAGGCATGGGCAACTTGTTGTTCAATAAATACCTTAATTTCAGATAAAATGAAATTACAGCTTATTCAAAAAAATGGATGCCTGGCGTGCAGATTAGGTATTAAAGATTTTTGCTAAGCTGTGGTAAATAGCGAGTGATAAATGAAAGAGAAATCATCCTTTGAAAGCCTCATTGTACTGGCGGTAGGTACTTTTT
>DLLX01000044.1:7186-32474 GCA_002479145.1 Prevotella sp. UBA7551
CAGAGTTCGTCATGGAAGGTATACTCCCCGATCTTGCCAGCGACCTTAATATAACCATTCCACAAGCTGGGCATGCTATATCCATCTATGCCCTCGGTGTCTGTGTAGGAGCAACATTCCTAATTGCCCTCCACAAGTTGCCCCCCAAACATATCATTCTTGGGTTGGTAAGCCTTGTGTTTATAGGCGCTGTTCTTTCCGTAACTGCAAAAAGTTTCTATTGGCTTATGGCAGCACGCTTTATCAGTGGACTGCCTCATGGTGCCTATTATGGAGTCGGTACTATCATCGCTTATCGCCTTGCTGACGAAAGCCACAAGACGAGAGCTGTCGCCATCATGTGCGCAGGTATGACTTTTGCCAACCTTTTAGGTAATCCTCTGGCGACCCTTCTCTCCAGCACTTTGTCATGGCGGTTGGCATTTGGTGTGATAGCATTAGGCAGCCTGATTGAAATATTCCTCGTCACTAAGTTCATACCCAACTTGTCGCCACTTCCCGATACAGGCTACAAAGGGCAGTTCCACTTTCTCAAGCACTTTGACCCGTGGCTGATTATTCTTGCTACAATGTTTGGCAATGGCGGCATTCTTGCTTGGTACAGCTATATTTCATCCACGCTCGTTGAGACGGGGGGACTTCCCGCATCTTTGTTGCCTTTGTATATGGCGCTCGCCGGGCTTGGTATGGTAATAGGCAACCTTCTGTCTGGATACTTGTCAGACAAATACAACCCTGGTCTTACGGCGGCCACACTACAGGGTATTGCAGGCCTGGCACTGCTGCTCATTTTCTTTACCGCCCAGTTCGGCTATGTTCACCTCATACTCATGTTTCTCTGTTGTGCGTGCCTTTTCGGCATGGGCACACCTGAGCAAATGCTCATCATCGAACACAGCAAGGGAGGCGAGATGCTTGGCGGATGCTGCATCCAGGTAGCATTCAATTTTGGCAATGCAGCTGGAGCATTCCTCGGAGGGCTGCCTATCAACGCAGGTTATAGCTATGCTTACCCTGCACTCGTAGGGTTTCCATTTGTTGTCATTGGATTCATTATGCTCATTTACTTCCACAAAAGGTTTGAGATAAAATAAGTCGGAGATTGCTTAATCATCCTATCTGCGTTACTTTTTGTAAAAATCGAAGGCTGATTACGCAAACAAACATTAAGTTCGCGTTTTTCATTGAAAGAAAAGCGACTTTGATTGATTTCCGATTGTAAATTCAATGCAATGCCCATTTTGATTTGTTGGTTTTGCTTACCTTTGTCGTATCTTTTTTAATTTAACGGAACTTTCAAAAAGGGAAGACACGACAAAATAACAATAGATATGAATAAAACAAGATGGACAAGCATTCTTTTTTCTGCCCTTCTCCTACTGGCAATTCATCCTGCCATCGCACGGAAATGGACTTTACAAGAATGTATTGACTACGCACTGTCACACAACATTCAGCTGAGGCAGAACCTTCTGACGCGAAAGTCGGCCCACGAAGATGTTCTCCTGTCTAAGGCCAACCTGCTTCCTTCACTCACGGCATCTACCTCACAGAACGTTTCCTACAACCCTTTTCCTGAAAGTGGACGGCAACAAGTGGCCAACGGCTATGTAGAAATGACCACCGACAAAGTATACTACAATGGATCGTATGCCATCAACTTCGACTGGACGATATGGAACGGCAATCAAAATCATCTAAAAATAAGCCAGAGCCAACTTTCTGAGCAACAGGCTGAGCTTGATTCCGCCATTACTGCCAACTCCATCCAAGAGCAGATTGCGCAAATCTATGTGCAGATACTCTACACCAATGAGGCACTGAAAGTAAATCGTCAAAGCCTTGAGTACAGCAAGGCTAATGAACAACGAGGCAGGGAAATGGTACATGTAGGGCAATTCAGTCAGGCTGATCTCGCTCAACTTACTGCGCAACGATCCAACGATGAGTATAATGTTGTGGCACAGGAGAGCAATCTCCGCGACTACACTCGCCAGCTCAAGCAGATTCTTCAACTCACGGATGATGGAGAGAGCTTTGAGGTCAGCATACCCGACAACCTGTCTGGCGATGCACTGGCTGAGATTCCCAGCCTACAAAGCGTTTATGAGCACGCATTGACTTACCGTCCTGAACTGCGCCAACAACGTTTGGCCATTGAAAATAGCGAACTGAATGTCAAGTTGGCCAAGGCGCAAAGGCTGCCTACGATTTCAATGCAAGGTGGAGTATCCACAAACATGTCAACATTGAGCAATGTGGCCTATGGTTCTCAGTTGAAAACCAACCTCACCACTTCGGCGGGAGTAACCGTTAGCGTACCCATCTTCGACCGTCGCCAGACCAAGACTGCTATCAACAAGGCCAATATTGCTATAGAGAGCAGCCGACTCGCATTGGAGCAAGAACAGACCAAGCTCTATTCCACCATCGAGAGCTATTGGATTCAGGCCGTCAACAACCAGGCCAAGTACAAGAGCGCGTTAACCAATACCGAAAGTCAGCAGACCAGTTACGAGCTGCTATCGGAACAATTCAGGCTCGGACTGAAAAACATAACAGAGCTTCGCGAAGCGAAAGAGAATTTGCTTGTAGCGCAGCAGAACGAGCTTCAAAGCAAATATCTCACCTTATACAATATACAGATGCTGAATTTTTATAACGGAAAATAACAAAGACAGATATGAAGAAGATTTCTAAAGTATGGTATCTCGTGGCCGCAATTGCTGTGTTGGGTGTGGTCACCTACTTCCTTTCCAAATCCGACACTAAGGAAAGCATCACGTTCGACACGGAGGCTGTGGGTAAGAGGAACATACAAAACAGCATTACCGCCACGGGAACCATCGAGCCAGTGACGTCAGTGACAGTCGGTACCCAAGTGTCTGGCATCGTCAGCAAGCTCTACGTCGATTATAATTCGGTGGTAAAGAAAGGACAAGTCATTGCGGAGTTGGACAAAACCAACCTCATCTCGGCGCTCAACCAAGCCAAAGCAATGCTCGAAAACGCACAAGCGCAAGTTAGATCGGCCGAAAGTGACGTTCAAAAGGCACAGGCCGACTACAATAGCGTGCGCGCAAATACCCACTATCAACAGAGTAACTTCAACCGTTACCAGACACTTTACAAGAAGGGCCTTATCAGCGCAAACGATTTTGAGAGCGCACGGTTAAGCTACCAACAGGCTCAGCAGAACCTTGCAGCCTCTTCGCAAACGATAGCCACCGCACAACAGGGTGTAGCGCAAGCGCGCGAACAGGTAAAACAGCAACAAGAGCAAGTGAAGCAGGCACAGACCAACCTCAGCTACGCCACCATCACTTCACCCATTGACGGTGTTGTTCTGTCCAAAAGTGTGGAGGAGGGGCAAACCGTTGCTGCCAGCTTCTCTACCCCTGAGTTGTTCACCATTGCCAAAGATTTAACCAATATGCAGGTGGTGGCCAATGTAGATGAGGCAGACATCGGTGAGGTGAAGGCAGGAGAGCGGGTCTCGTTCACGGTCGACGCCTATCCGGACGACACGTTCACTGGCTCGGTAAAGCAGGTTCGGCAGGAAGCCACGACCACCAACAACGTTGTCACCTACGAGGTGGTTATCAGCGCACACAACGCCGACCTGAAGTTGAAACCAGGATTGACAGCCAATGTCACCATCTATACGCAGGAGCTGAGCGGAGTGACGGGAGTGTCGAGCAAGGCTTTGCATTTCACTCCGTCACAAGATATTGTCGGCAAGCAATACAAAATACAAGATATTGCCAACGCAAAAGCCAAAGTGTGGACCTTGGAGGGTAACGTGTTGAAAGCTCACCGTGTCAGCACAGGCATGAACGATGGCACCAACACCGAAATTCTATCCGGCGTGAAGGCGGGATTGAAAGTCATTACTGGCATCACCGTCACCAAGCCAGAAGAAGACGAGGAGACGGACGACACCGAGCAAAGCCCGTTTGCACCAGGCCCGAAACGGGACAACAAGAAAGAAAACGCATAATGGAGGAGAAACAAGACAAAAAAGTAGTCATTGAATTGTGCGATGTCAAACGCGATTTTCAAGTGGGTGACGAGACGGTACACGCTTTACGAGGCGTTTCCTTCAAAATATATGAAGGCGAATTTGTCACCATTATGGGAAAATCAGGATCGGGCAAGTCAACGCTGCTCAACCAGTTGGGGTGTCTCGACACCCCAACGAGCGGCGAATATTTTCTCGATGGTGTGGCCGTGCGCACGATGTCCAAATCTCAACGCGCCGTACTACGCAATCGCAAGATAGGCTTCATCTTCCAGAACTACAACCTTCTGGCCAAAACGACAAGCGTAGAGAATGTCGAGCTGCCCCTGATGTACAATCCCGATATCACGCCAAAAGAGCGTTTCGACCGTTCCGTGGCTGCCTTGAAGGCTGTCGGATTGGGCGAACGGTTATATCACAAGTCCAACCAGATGTCCGGTGGGCAGATGCAACGCGTGGCGATCGCACGGGCTCTGGTTAACAACCCAGCCGTAATCCTGGCTGATGAGGCAACAGGCAACCTCGACACACGCACGTCTTTCGAAATCCTCGTGCTCTTCCAGAAGCTCCATGCTGAAGGAAGAACCATCATCTTCGTTACCCACAATCCAGACATAGCCCACTATGCCTCTCGCAATATCGAGTTGCGAGATGGCCGGATCATTCGCAACGAGGTCAACGAGCACATCCTCAGTGCAGCAGAGGGACTTGCGGCGCTGCCTAAGAACACCGACGAGTAAGGGATCTTACACCATCAAGAGTTTCACAAGCAATGAACTTCAATAATCTTTTTAAAATAGCCCTGCGCGCCATAGCGGCCAACAAGATGCGGTCCTTCCTTACCGCGCTGGGCATCATCATCGGTATTGCATCGGTGATAACTATGCTCGCCATCGGTCAGGGGGCGAAGAACAACATACAGAGCAACATCTCGGAAATGGGATCGAACATGATCATGATCAGTCCTGGAGCTGACATGAGAGGCGGCGTGCGCCAGGACGCGTCATCCATGGAGACGCTCAAGCTCACCGACTATCAGACACTGAAGGACGAATGCCACTATATCAAGGCGATTACGCCCCTCGTTCAAAGTTCGGGACAGTTCATCTACGGTAACAATAACACCCCTTCGACCATCTACGGAGTCAACCAAGACTATTTGGAGATACGGCAACTTTCTGTTGCCGAAGGCGAGATGTTCAACGAGACGGAGCTGAAATCGAGTGCAAAGGTGTGCCTGCTGGGGCAGACTGTGGTGGATAACCTCTTTCCAGATGGCTCCGACCCCATCGGCAAAGTGGTGCGGTTCAACTCCATCCCTTTCCGTGTCATTGGCGTAATGAAGAAAAAGGGCTACAACTCCATGGGCATGGACCAGGACGACTTTGTACTCGCTCCTTACACATCGGTCATGAAACGCATTCTTGCCCAGGACTATCTCCATCAGATTCTCGCCTCGGCGGTCGTTGAGGACGTCACCGATCAGGCCACCAAAGAGATGAGCACCATCCTCCGCCGCACCCACAAGCTCAAAGATGCCACCAGCAATACGGAAGGCGATGAGGACGACTTCAACATACGTTCGCAAGAAGAGCTGGCCAACATGATGAATTCTACTACCAACATGCTCACCATACTACTTGGCTGTGTGGCAGGTATCTCTCTGATTGTGGGCGGCATTGGCATCATGAATATTATGTATGTCAGCGTGACTGAGCGCACTCGGGAAATCGGATTGCGTATGAGTGTAGGCGCAAGGGGAGCTGACATCCTTAATCAGTTTCTCATCGAAGCCGTTCTGCTCAGTGTCACAGGCGGCATCATCGGTGTCATCTTGGGCGTCAGTGCTTCCTATGCCGTCAAGATGTTTGCTCACTGGCCTATAGCCATTGAGCCTTGGACTATCGTCATGAGCTTCGCCGTCTGCACTTTTACGGGTGTGTTTTTTGGCTGGTATCCCGCCAAGAAAGCGGCACGCCTCGACCCCATTGAGGCCATCAGATACGAATAGTTAACCACTAAATGAATAAAAGACTGCAAGAGAAGACTGACACGCTGTCGCCTGTCAAATGATAATTTGCCTATGGCGACAGCGTGTTGCAGCTCGATTGGGATAAGAATCACGAGCAGAACAGCCCAAATGAGGACAGTAATGGCAAAATAGAATTTACAAATCAACACACCATGTCCCAACGCTAATGATCCGGCGCGACGATAGCATTGGTTTCGCATTACGATACAGCCTATATCAGCACACAAAACAGCCAGTATTGCAACGTAATAGAGGCGATATTGCAACGTCTTTTAGCACGTTTCACAACGCATTGAATATCAAGGTGTTAAGAACAAACACACTTGATAGCATTCGATTTTTTAAGCCTTCGCAGTGATTTGTAGTAAAACGACCACGCATTCCTTCTTTCACAAAATATCCTTACAATATATTTATTATTCGTTGTCTACTGTTTACCGTTATGTACAACTGACAACACTGTTCCACCGAGGGCCTGCACATGATAGCGGCTGCCATGTAAAAAGCGGACAACCACCTCCCACCCAAATCCTAAACCAAAAGAAGGTGTGGAAAAAATAGCAAAAAGCGGTAGAAATGTCTATGCCTCTGTGTTTTTTTCGTACCTTTGCATTAACCATAAAAGGATTGAGCATGAAACAGACAAAAATCGTTTGCACCATCAGCGACCAGCATTGTGAGCAGGATTTCCTTCGTCATCTGTTCTTTGCCGGCATGAACGTCGTACGAATGAACACCGCCCACGCCACACCGGACGGCATCAGACAAATCATCCGCAACACACGGGCCGTCAGCCCGCACCTTGCCTTGCTCATCGACACAAAGGGGCCTGAGGTCAGGACAACGGACACCAAGGAGCCGATATTGTTCAGAACGGGCGAGCAAGTGACCATCATTGGCAATCCTGAAGTGACAACGACTCACGAACAGATATGCGTCTCTTACACAAAGTTTGCCGATGACGTGAAGGTTGGCGACGACGTGCTCTTCGATGACGGTGCACTGGCTATGCGTGTCACGGCTAACGACGGACACACACTTACTGTCCAGGTGCTCAACAACGGCACGCTGGGGGCACACAAAAGTGTGAATGTGCCAGGTGCTCACATTGCGCTGCCCTCGCTTACCGACCGCGACAAGCGCATGATCCGACTGGCCATCGACCAGGACATCGACTTCATTGCTCACTCCTTTGTCCGTTCGGCTGATGATGTGCATGACATACAGCACATTCTCGACGACTATCACTCGGACATCAAAATCATTTCAAAGATAGAAAATCAAGAGGGGGTTGACAATATCGACGAAATTATTGACGCTTCCTATGGAATCATGGTTGCACGCGGCGACCTTGGCATCGAGGTGCCCATCGAACAGATACCTGGCATACAGCGACGCATCATACAAAAGTGTATTCAAAAGCACAAGCCGGTGATCGTTGCGACACAGATGCTCCACACCATGATCAACAATCCGCGCCCCACTCGAGCCGAGGTGACGGACATTGCCAACGCCGTCTTCTCGCATACCGATGCGTTAATGCTCAGCGGCGAAACGGCAAATGGCAAATATCCGCTCGAAGCTGTAAAGACCATGGCACGCGTGGCGGAACAAGCGGAGCTGGATGCACACCGTGAAGGCTACCTGAAGATACCCATCAGGAACATCAACCAACGCGAGTTTCTATCCAAAAGTGCCATAGAAGCTACGGAGTATCTCGGCGTAAAAGGAATCATTACCGACAGCGGAACAGGCGAGACAGCACGCACCCTGGCCTCTTTCCGTGGGCCCAACCCAGTGCTGGCCATTTGTTACCGCGAGAAACTACAGCGCTGGCTCAACCTCAGCTATGGCATTATCGCCATCCATCAACAGCAGCACGTCACGGCTCAATACATGTTTACCGCCGCCCTGCGTATGCTCCGACAGAAGGGTTTCATTGACAATGAAGACAAAATAGCTTACCTTTCTGGCTCATTGGGCAAGGGCAACGGCACGACATTCCTCGAAATCAACCAAGTCAAGGAAGTCTTCAGCAAACGTTATCGTTTTCACCTTCCCGAGCCAGAAGCCTGACCGCCACAACGTACTGAAAAACAGCATAACAAGAATGGGGGCACGGAGGCAAGACGAAATCTATATCGCCAATGAGCCCCTCCAAGCCCACAGAAGGATAGGCTATGTCTTTGGGCGAATAATAACTATGACCAAAACAATCCATCAACTATAGGAAGAAAGCAAATATGGCGAAAAGAACAAACAAAGTACTGCTAATCTATACAGGCGGAACCATTGGAATGGGGCAGAATCCACGCACCGGTGCGCTTGAGCCACTTAACTTTTCACACCTGTTGGAAAAAATACCAGAATACAAGCAACTTTCAGCAGATGTCGACACAGTACAGTTTGACCCTCCTCTGGACTCATCCGACATGTCGCCAGCCTACTGGGTGCGCATGGTAGATGTGGTCTCGGAAAACTACAACAGCTACGACGGCTTCGTTATCCTGCATGGTACGGACACGATGGCCTATACAGCATCGGCGCTTTCCTTCCTTTTGGAGAATCTCAAGAAACCAGTCGTACTCACAGGGTCGCAACTTCCCATTGGTCAACTGCGCACCGACGGAAAGGAAAATCTCATGTCGAGTCTCGAACTTGCATCTGCCTACGATACTGAAGGAAAACCGAAAATCCCAGAGGTTTGCATCTATTTCGACGGACACGTCATCAGAGGAAACCGCGCAACGAAGCAAAGTGCGGAAGAATTCAATGCCTTCCACTCATTTAACTACCCCCATCTTTGCGATGCAGGTATTAATTTTTCGTTTCACGACCCCTATATCTTGCGCCCAGACTATGACAGGCCAACGGTTTTTCACCGTGAGATGAATAGCGACATCATTGTATTCTCACTCTTTCCAGGAGTTCAGGAAGACATTGTGCGTCACATGCTTGACGCACCGGAGCTGAAAAGTATCATTATGCGCACTTATGGCTCTGGCAATGCCCCGCAATATCCATGGCTTACCCGGCTGTTGCGCAAAGCCTACGACCATGGCATTACGGTGGTAAATATCAGCCAATGTGTCAGCGGACAAGTGGAGATGAGCCGCTACGATGCGGGGTTTCATCTCAAAGACGCTGGGGTCATCAGCGGATATGACTCTACGGTGGAAGCCGCCTTGACCAAGTTGATGTACCTGCAGGCACGATACAAATCTCCAAATGACATACGCCGCCTGATGAAGCAGAGTCTCGCGGGAGAGATTACAGTAGATCAATCTCGCTGAGAAGAACTCACCACCGAAAAAATAAAGGAGAGCCAAGACCAATGTCATCCCCAATCGGCCAATAGACCGATTGGGCTTGGAATAGGCATACAAGGCAATTATTCTTAATTTCATCGCACACACGATGAGCAGCTTTCTTAAAGCAACTTTCATTAAGACTGTATTTTACTCCCCCGAGAAATCAAGCAAATGGCGTTTATTCCAAATCCCATGCACTTGACTGACCGTATCGGATGTCATGAAAGACCGTATTTTCTCCTTGTGCATAAAATCCACTAAGTCGGAAAACTCATCTTGAGTGAGCACAACCTCTATCTGCATTTGCTGTTGGTTGCTGTATCCTCCATAGACCGGATGGAGCGTAAGGCCACGCCTCATGGTGTTGATCACATAGTCCTGTATCTTATGATACTCTTCTGTGATGATAAAGACGCGCGTCTTCTGATTGATCTTCTCCATGAAGTAATTGATGACCAAACCATTGATCCAGGTTCCAATCAGCCCAACCAGCACCATATTCACATCATTGACAAAAAATGCCATGGAGCAAATAACACATCCACAAACCATGACGGACGTTCCAAGATTGAGGCGACAATACTTATTGACTATCTTCGCCACGATATCAAGCCCCCCGGTTGATGCGTTAATACTGAAAAGAATGCTCTGAGAAAGACCAAGCAGGAGTACAAAGCAGAGTAAATCGAACCATGGATCGAGGATTACGTGCCCAGTACCCGCGATGGCGACGGCGAAAAGTGACTGCTTCATGGGGAAAAGCCATCCAAGAAAATCCACCATAGGACCAACAATGAGGGAGGTATAGACTGTTTTTGCCCCGAACTCGTTGCCTAACAGCATGAAAGAAAGAATGAGCAGGAAGATGTTGATGACCAGCAAATAACTACCCACAGACATGATAGGGAACAACTGATAGACAACCAAAGCCAACCCAGAGAACGATCCGATGACCAATTGGCTTGGAACTTGAAAGAAATGTACTGCTGATGAGGCCACGAACATACCCATGGTCATCACAAGTAGTTCTACCCAGAACTTCTTTGTACCAAGTAGGCGACACCACTGGCGCATGGTCTCCTTCATATCAATGCCCTTTTGTGGTTTCTCAGACGATGTTTGCCCCATTTCTCATTTGTAAAAGGTTATTTCCAATAATTAGAATTTAGATTTTCTTATCAACGCCCACAACCCTCTACTAAAGCATCAGGGCGAAAAGGCATCCATTTCAAAAGGTTTCGTGCTATACTAATACAAAATTACAACTTTTCTTTGAAAATATCAAGCATTAAGACTTAAAAGTCAATAGAATCATGTAAATATCTATCTTTTGCTCAATTTCCTCAACTTTAGCAGTATCAAGCACTCTATTTCCACCTCCACTCCAAGGGCTTGTCGCACTTGAAGTCATAGGTCATTCGGCCGCTGGTAAAAGTTTCGAACTCCAATTTGATGGTCGATGAAGCACGGAGGTTATAGAGAAATGCTTTATCATAAATAAAAGCGGTATCCATGGCATTCCCTGTTCCTGGGTGATGGTGGTACTTCCCGACCATTTTCCCCTCGCTATACACATTGACTACATTTGCAGTATCATTGTTGCTTGCTGCAAAATGCTCCCCATCGTGCAGAACAAGGAAGGTTTGCGTGCCGATACCCTTGCGCAAGCGTACATGGATTGACATTTTGTTCTGTGCAGTAATCTGTGATTTTGGGTTAGGCTTGCTTGTCAGCGTAGCTTGCGTGGAATCGCTACTATACACCCATTGTAACGGCACGGAAGAACTGTCGGAAGCTCCGCCTGGCACAACAGCGAGCATGGTATCGACTAAAGTCGTGTCGTAGTGCTCGCCATGCAGAGTATTATTGCCACAGGAGAAGAGCGTTGTGGCGAGGATAATCAAAGATGTGTAAAAAAATTGTCGCATCATTCGAGTTTGGATGGTTATGGATGCTCAACCAACAGACTTGTGCTCAAGACTGCTATTGAGCAGCAGTCATTGTCCGTCTGACGATAAAAACGTCAAACGGACAATGCACGTGCCGCTCGTTCATACTATTTCTATATATGTTCAATAAGCTCCCCACGGCTTTATGTCAATGTCTTCGAGCTTCACCGTGCAGAAAGCACGAATGAAAGCTGAGGCCAGACGACTGTTGGTGATGAGGGGAACATTAAGGTCAATGGCCGCACGGCGTATCTTATAGCCATTGGACAGCTCATGGACGGTAAGATCTTTCGGTATGTTCACCACCATGTCTATCTGCTTCGCATGGAGCATATCAAGAGCTTGAGGTTTCTTGTCTTTCTCCGAAGGCCAATAGACCATCGTATTTTCCACACCGTTCTCTGTCAGATAGCGCGACGTACCTTCTGTGGCAAACAGCTTATATCCATGCTGAAGCAGCATTTTAGCCGCATCCAGCATCTCCGCCTTCTGCTTCGCACTACCCGTGGATAGCAATATGTTTTTCTTAGGTATGCGCTGTCCAACCGCAAGCATGCTCTTTAGCAGTGCTGTGTTGGTGTCATCGCCCAGACACCCTACCTCACCGGTCGAGCTCATGTCCACTCCCAATACGGGATCTGCTTTTTGCAAACGGTTGAAAGAGAACTGACTGGCTTTGATGCCGACATAGTCCAAATCAAAAAGGTTTTTCTTTGGCTTCTCTACAGGGACACCAAGCATGATTTTCGTTGCCAAATCAATAAAGTTCAGCTTCAGCACCTTAGACACAAACGGGAATGAGCGCGATGCACGAAGGTTGCATTCAATGACAAGAATGTCGTTCTCACGCGCCATAAATTGGATATTGAACGGACCGTTGATATGCAGCGCCTCAGCAATCTGACGGCTAACGCGCTTGATTCGGCGCACCGTCTCTACATAAAGCTTCTGGGGTGGGAACTGAATCGTTGCATCACCAGAGTGAACGCCTGCAAACTCGATGTGCTCAGATATGGCGTAAGCCATGATTTCACCATTGCGAGCAACGGCATCCATCTCTATTTCCTTGGCATGCTCTATAAACTTTGACACCACGACCGGATGATCCTCACTCACATTGGCTGCCAACTGAAGGAAACGTCTCAACTCATCGTAGTTGGAACAGACATTCATTGCCGCCCCCGACAGGACATAAGAAGGCCGAACAAGTACGGGGAAACCAACACGGTTAACAAATGCGTCAATGTCATCCATGCTCGTCAGGGCACTCCATTCTGGTTGATTGATGCCCCGCTCAGTAAGCATCTGCGAGAATTTTGCGCGATCCTCGGCATTATCAATGTCCTTTGCCGCCGTTCCAAGAATGGGCACATTCATCGCGTCAAGATACATGGCAAGGTTGTTAGGTATCTGTCCACCTGTTGAGACTATCGTCCCGTGGGGATGCTCCAAATCAAATATGTCCATCACCCGCTCAAATGTCAACTCATCAAAATAGAGACGGTCGCACATATCATAATCCGTAGATACCGTCTCCGGATTATAATTGACCATGATAGAGCGGTAGCCTTGGCGGCGGATAGTGTGCAAAGCCTGCACACCACACCAGTCAAACTCCACAGAACTACCAATGCGGTAGGCACCCGAACCCAAAACAATGACAGAATTGCGGTCGTTGGGGAACTCCACGTCTGACTTGGTGCCAGCATAGGTGACATAAAGATAGTTGGTCTGTGCAGGATATTCAGCGGCTAAGGTATCAATTTGCTTCACAACAGGCAAAATGCCATAGCTCTTACGAAGCTTTCTCACCACAAGGTTGGCCTGGTGCATGTCTTTACATTCATCTTCCAGACCTATGGCACGTGCGATCTGAAAGTCGCTGAAACCATACAACTTCGCCTCACGGAGCTGCTCCTTGCCCAAAGTATTGATGTTGTATTTCTTCAAATTTTCATCAATATCAATGATGTGTTGCAACTTGTAGAGAAACCAACGGTCAATTTTTGTCAGTTCGTGGATCTGATCTACGGTATAGTCCTTGTGCATGGCCTTGGATATAACGAACACACGCTTGTCCGTTGGCTCACGCAACGCAGCATCAATATCGTTTATCTCCAGTTCTTTGTTCTCCACGAAACCGTGCATACCCTGCCCTATCATGCGCAGACCTTTCTGAATGGCCTCCTCGAAGTTGCGTCCTATCGCCATCACCTCTCCGACAGACTTCATCGAACTGCCCAACTCCTTGTCTACACCACGGAACTTGCTCAAATCCCAACGGGGAATTTTACAAACAACATAGTCGAGTGCGGGTTCAAAAAAAGCTGAAGTTGTCTTGGTGACAGAGTTCTTCAGCTCAAAAAGTCCATAACCTAAACCGAGCTTGGCAGCCACAAAAGCCAAAGGATAGCCCGTTGCCTTGGACGCTAAAGCGGATGAACGAGAGAGGCGCGCATTAACCTCGATGACGCGATAGTCTTCACTCTGTGGATCAAAAGCATACTGCACGTTGCACTCTCCAACGATACCGATGTGCCGCACAATCTTGATACTCAGCGCACGGAGCTTGTGGTACTCGCTGTTGGTGAGCGTTTGAGACGGTGCGATGACTATACTCTCACCCGTATGAATACCCAATGGGTCAAAATTCTCCATGTTACAAACTGTGATACAGTTGTCGTAACTATCGCGAACCACCTCATACTCAATTTCTTTCCAACCCTTCAAACTCTTCTCTACGAGAACCTGAGGCGAGAAGGAAAATGCCTTCTCACAAAGACGGGTCAACTCTTTCTCATTGTCAGCGAAACCACTACCCAAACCTCCAAGCGCATAGGCGGCACGAATAATGACGGGATAGCCCAAATCCTCGGCAGCCTTGTGCGCTTGGTCCATGTTCTCGCAGGCCTCACTCTTGATGGTCTTGACACCAATTTGGTCAAGTTGCTCGACAAAAAGCTCTCGATCTTCGGTGTTCATGATGGCTTCAACAGGCGTTCCCAAGACCCTCACGCCATACTTCTTAAGCACCCCGTTACGCCAAAGTTCCACACCACAGTTGAGCGCAGTTTGTCCGCCAAAAGACAAGAGGATGCCGTCGGGACGCTCATTCTCAATCACGCGTTCAACAAAATAGGGCTGCACGGGCAGGAAATAAATTTGGTCGGCAACACCCTCAGAAGTCTGAACCGTGGCAATGTTGGGGTTAATGAGCACAGTGGTGATACCTTCCTCACGCAATGCTTTCAGCGCCTGGCTGCCTGAGTAGTCGAACTCACCTGCCTCGCCTATCTTCAATGCACCAGAGCCAAGAATCAATACCTTTTTAATTTGCTTATCTTTCATGACTGCTTCAGTGTTTCTACAAACTTATCGAACATAAACTCTGTATCGACCGGGCCCGAGCAGGCCTCAGGATGAAACTGCGAACTAAACCAAGGATACTCTTTGTGGCGTATTCCCTCGTTGGATGCGTCGTTCATATTGACGAAAAGCTCTTCCCAGTCCTTATCCAACGTATGCGCATCAACGGCATATCCATGATTTTGCGAAGTGATAAAGCACTTGTTTGTACCCACCATGCGCACAGGTTGGTTATGCCCACGGTGTCCATACTTCAACTTAAAAATAGTGGCACCTGCTGCCTTACCCAGCAATTGGTTTCCCATACAAATACCACATATCGGGTTTCGACTACGGCTCATTTGCTTCCGGATGATGTCAACAGCCTCCATACACATATCAGGGTCTCCAGGCCCATTGGCAAGAAAAAGACCATCGAATTCCATTTCGGTGTAATCATAATTCCATGGCACCCGAATTACCTCCACATCACGCTGTATCAGCTCGCGAATAATGTTTGCTTTCACTCCACAATCGACCAAAACTACTTTTTTCCCAGCTCCCTCGTTGTACCGCACAATTTCCTTGACGGAGACGCGATCCACAAAATTGACTCCTTCATAACTGGCCTCGGGCACGTTGTTGGGCTCGTCATCGAAAAGGATCTTCCCCATCATCACGCCATGCTCGCGAAGTACCTTCGTCAACTCGCGTGTATCAATGCCTGTTACGCCCGGCACCTTTTCTCGCTTGAGCCAATCGCCAAGACTCTCTACGGCATTCCAATGGGAATACTGTTCACTATAATCGGAAACTATCAATGCCGAAGCAAAGATTCTGTCACTCTCCATGAAGTTGGGAAGCCCAGTTTCCCTATTATATGTAAAAGGTGGAACACCATAGTTGCCTACCAATGGGAAAGTCATAGTAAGCAACTGCCCAGCATACGATGGATCAGTCAAGCTCTCAGGATAACCCATCATGGCAGTGTTAAACACCACCTCACCCGCTACGGGCTGTTCGTAGCCGAAGCTATGACCATGAAACTCTGTGCCATCACTGAGTCGTAAGGTTACATTGCGCATTATCAAGAGTTTTGTATTATGTTCTTATAAAAATCAATATAGGCTCTACACACTTGAACCAGTCCTCCCTCCGTAGGATAATCGCCAGTGAAGTACCAGTCACCCTTGTTGTTCGGGATGGCCTCATGTAGTCCTTCAATACTCTGATACACCAATTCAACTGGTGTAGTCATACCATTCGGACGTAACATTTCAACAATCTTGCGATTGATTTCATCCACGGAGAACGGTTTATACACATCTTTTACAGGATTGGCGCCCTTCTCCCCCTTAGGCTTTCGCAACGTCTTGAGGCAATTACTGTACACCTCTCCGAGTACATCCTCCATGCCGCGCTCCTGCAACAAGGCAACTGTTGCACGAAAAACGCAAAACTCCTCCAGACGCGCCATATCTATACCGTAATAATCCGGGTAACGGATTTGTGGCGCACTTGACACCACGACAATCTTTTTCGGGTGAAGGCGGTCGAGGATACGGAGGATGCTTTCCTTCAGTGTCGTACCCCTTACGATGGAGTCGTCAATGATGACAAGGTTATCCACACCACCCCTGAGGCTCTCATAGGTAATATCGTAAACATGGCTGGCCAAATCGTTGCGAGAATTGCCCTCGGTTATGAACGTGCGCAACTTGATGTCCTTCCAAGCAACCTTCTCCGAGCGCACATGCTGATGAAGGATGCGACTCAAAGCCTCATCATCGAGTTTCTTATTGTCCTGTAATTGTCGAACCTGTTCCAGCTTTTGCTCCGTCAACCAGTTCTCACACCCTTGAACAAGACCGTAGAAAGCCACTTCAGCTGTATTCGGAATAAAGGAGAGCACAGTATGGTTTATGTCAAAATCTACAGCTTTTAGCACTGGCTCTGTTAGCTGTTGCCCAAGCTTTTTGCGTTCTCTGTAGATGTCTCGGTCTGATCCACGCGAAAAATAGATATGCTCAAAGGAACATGCACTGTCACCACGCTGCGGGATAATCTGATGCAAAGAACACTCCCCTGCCTTATTGACAATGATGGCTTGGCCTGGCATCAATTCCCGAACGTCCTCACATTCAAGATCAAATGTCGTCTGAAGAACGGGACGCTCCGATGCCACAACTACTATTTCATCGTTTTTATAATAGTATCCAGGACGGATGCCCCAGGGATCCCGCATGGAGAAGTAGTCGCCACTGCCAGTAATTCCACACACAACGTAACCACCATCAAAGTCGGTCATTGTTGTCTTGAGCACATTGGCTATTTCCACATGATCCTCGATATACTTGGTTATCTCTTGATCACGCAGCCCACTGTCACGAGCTATGACAAAATTGCGCTCTACTTCACGATCCAGACGATGCCCCATCAGCTCCAAAAGGATGTAAGTGTCGCTGTAAATGCGTGGACACTGCCCCTGTTTTGTGAGTTTTTGGAATATCTCTTCGATGTTGGTCATGTTGAAATTACCACACATACAGAGATTTTTTGCTTTCCAATTGTTGCGCCGCAAGAATGGATGGACGTACGTTAGCCCCCTCTTTCCTGTCGTGGAATAACGAAGGTGACCCATATACAAGTTGCCGGCAAAAGGCAAGTGACGGCTCGCAAAGGTGGCATCGGCAAGCTGATCGGGCGTGTAGCCTCCCAGTTTTTCATGAACTGTGCCGAAGATTTCAGTCACGGCATTCTTTCCCTCAGCCCTTTCGCGGAACATGTACTCATTGCCTGGCTCAGACTGTAGCTTCACTACAGCCATTCCAGCGCCCTCCTGACCACGGTTGTGCTGCTTCTCCATCATAAGATAGAGTTTGTTTAAGCCGTACATCCATGTGCCATACTTTTGCTGGTAGTACTCCAGCGGTTTCAACAATCGAATCATGGCAACGCCACAATCCTCGTGTATGTTATTCTCCATATTTATTTATGCAAGCCTTCCCATTCCTATGAGAGACTATGCGCTGATGATTTGTCTTATTCTACCGTGACACTCTTGGCCAAGTTGCGCGGCTGATCCACGTTCTTTCCCTTGCACACGGCAATGTGATAAGCCAGCAACTGAAGAGGTACCGTAGCAATCAATGGCTCCAGACACTCTAACGTCTCTGGCAACTCGATTGCTGCGTCGGCCATTTGCGTGATATCTTGCTCGCCTTTCGAGACAAAAGCGATGACCCTTCCATTCCGTGCCTTGATTTCTTGCACATTGGACCGCACCTTCTCATACATGGCATCGTGAGTAGCCACGACCACTACGGGCATTGCAGAGTCTATAAGAGCGATGGGGCCATGCTTCATTTCGGCTGCAGAGTAGCCTTCGGCGTGGATATATGAGATTTCCTTGAGCTTCAAAGCACCCTCCAAGGCTACTGGGAAATTGTACCCTCGGCCAAGGTAAAGGAAGTTTTGCGCATACGTGAAAGTACGTGCGAGGTCAGCTAATTGGTCATTAAGCTTTAGTACTTCACGTATTTTATCTGGGATTTGTGCCAACTCCTCTATTGTGTTTGCATACTCACTGTTAGCTATCGTACCCTTGGCTTGGCCTAAGGCGAGGGCAAAGAGTGTCAACACTGTCACCTGCCCTGTAAAAGCTTTAGTAGATGCTACACCGATTTCTGGCCCCACATGAATGTAAGAACCTGTGTGAGTGACTCGCGGAATACTTGCCCCTACGGCATTGCACACGCCATAAATAAATGCGCCACGCTCACGCGCCAGTTCCACAGCCGCCAAAGTATCAGCAGTTTCTCCACTCTGCGAGATGGCAATGACCACGTCTCCTGGTCCCACAACGGGGTTGCGATAGCGGAACTCTGAGGCATATTCTACATCAACGGGAACTCGGCAAAAGGACTCTATAAGCAATTTGCCTATCAGACCTGCATGCCAGCTCGTCCCACAAGCCACTATGAGGATGCGTTTTGCAGAAAGAAGTTCTTTCCGGTAATCGATGATAGCAGACAGGGCCACGTGATTGTGATCCATATTGATGCGGCCACGCATGCAATTCTCAAGGCACTCGGGCTGCTCAAAAATTTCCTTGAGCATGAAATGAGGAAAACCGCCCTTTTCTATCTGGCCAAGATTGATGTCTACGGTCTTCACCTCTGGCTGCAACTCCTCATTGTATATATTGACCATTTGCAACTTCTCGCCAGCTTTCATCACCGCGATGTTGCCGTCTTCGAGATAGACCACCTTGTCAGTATATTCGATGATAGGACTTACGTCCGAACCGAGAAAGAACTCACCGTCACCAATTCCCACCACGAGCGGACTTTGCTTGCGTGCAGCGATTATGGTGTCGGGATGACGGCTGTCCAGCAACGCAAAAGCATATGCCCCGATTACTTGATGCAACGCCAACTGCACAGCTGGCAGCAAATCGATATTTTTCCGTTCCTGAATATACTCAATAAGTTGGACGAGCACTTCTGTATCGGTGTCTGATCTGAATTTCACACCCTTTTCCTGCAAACGAGCCTTAATTTCAGCATAATTCTCTATAATGCCATTATGCACTATGGCAAGTCTTTTGGACTGTGAGAAATGGGGATGCGCATTGCGAGCTGAGGGCTCACCATGGGTAGCCCAACGAGTATGGGCAATTCCCACAACGCCCGTTTTGTCCTTATCTGCACAATAGCTTTCGAGATCTGCAACCTTTCCTTTCTCCTTGTAAACACTAAGGACTCCTTCAGGATTGATAAGGGCGACACCGGCACTATCGTAGCCACGATATTCCAAGCGCTTCAATCCCTTGATGAGTATAGGGTAAGCCTGCCTTTTTCCTCCAACGTATCCTACAATTCCGCACATAACTGATAAATTTAAAATGGTAATTAATAATGGTTATTTTGTTTTTCCCAAAGGCTCGAACAAGCAGACACTCTTACCTCATGGCCCTTGCTTTCTAAGATGCACCAGAGGTTAAATACCTGAATAATAGCATAATACTTTATTGCTCGTCCTGCCATATTTAATGTTTGTGCAAAAATACAACTATTTCTTCAAACCGACAAATTTACTACCGTAAATATCTCCATGAGGTACTACAAGAAAAGCATAAGGAAATATTGGCCAAAAGTCAACAAAATAGCTAAACTACACCATGTTAAAGTGCACAATTAGTGAAAAATAATTTTGGTGTGTCGATTATTATGGTTAATTTTGCACACGAAAGATATCATGTGCAACCCGTTTATGTTCAGGTATATTTATTATGTCCATATCGAAAACAAGACAAAAATTAGTTGATGTTGCCCGTCAGTTGTTTGCTAAAAACGGCATTGCCAATACCACAATGAACGACATTGCCAAAGCTTCGGGCAAGGGACGCCGCACTCTGTATACCTATTTCAAAAGTAAGGACGATGTATATTCGGCCGTTATTGAGTCTGAGTTGGAACGCTTGTCTGACAAGTTGGACGAAGTGGCCAATAAGAAGATAAGCCCACAAGACAAGATTATTGAGTTGATTTACACCCATTTAAGCATGATTAAGGAAACCGTCATTCGCAACGGCAACCTGAGAGCTGAGTTTTTCCGAAACATTTGGAAGGTGGAACAGGTACGAAAGAACTTCGATGAAGACGAGATTGAGCTTTTCAGAAAAGTTTATTCTGAGGCAAAGGCAGATGGCGAGTTTGACATTGACGATGTCTATCTTGTCGCAGACATCACACATTACTGCATCAAAGGACTTGAAGTACCTTTCATCTACGGCCGATTGGGACATGGACTAACCGAAGAAACCTCCCGTCCGATGGTTGCGAAGGTGGTTTATGGCGCATTGGGCAAGACTGCTCTAAAACAAGGAAAATAACAATTATAAATACAAAATACTTATGGGATTACTAAGTGGAAAAACAGCATTAATTACGGGTGCTGCCCGTGGAATTGGCAAGGCCGTGGCAAAGAAGTTTGCCTGTGAGGGTGCCAACATCGCATTTACAGACTTATCGCTTAATGACGACATGGCGGCTGGCCTTGAAGCTACTCGCCAAGAGATTGAGGCATTGGGTGTCACTTGCCGTGCCTATGCGGGAGATGCATCCAACTTTGCTGAGACCGACGCGGTTGTGAAGCAGATTCATACTGACTTTGGAGCCATTGACATTCTCGTCAACAACGCTGGCATCACCAAGGACGGACTGATGCTCCGTATGTCAGAGGCACAATGGGACTTGGTACTCAATGTCAACCTGAAGTCTGCCTACAACTTTATCCATGCTTGCGCCCCCATTATGTTGAGACAACGCAGCGGATCCATCATCAATATGTCGAGTGTGGTGGGTGTGCATGGAAACGCCGGTCAGTGCAACTATTCCGCCTCCAAGGCGGGCATGATAGGCTTGGCAAAGTCTATTGCCCAGGAACTCGGCCCAAGAGGAATTCGCGCCAACTGCGTGGCACCAGGTTTCATAGAGACTCCAATGACCGCCAAGCTGTCGGAGGAGATTCGCAAAGGCTGGATGGCAAAGATTCCCCTTCGTCGTGGAGGACTAACCGACGACATTGCCAACGTGTGCTTGTTCCTTGCCTCTGACCTTTCAAGCTACGTCAGCGGCCAGGTCATTCAGGTTGACGGCGGAATGAACATGTAGGGCAAGATGCTTCCACTCTACGAAGACAATCACATTATTATTGTATATAAGGAAGCGGGCGAGATTGTCCAGGGCGATAAGACGGGCGATCTCCCCCTTTCCTTTATTGTCAAGGAATGGCTCAAAGAAAAATACCAAAAACCAGGCAATGTTTTCCTTGGCGTGGTACACCGGCTGGACCGCCCCGTAGCGGGATTAGTCGTCTTTGCCAAGACCTCAAAGGCTCTGACCCGGCTGAATGACCTATTCCGCAAAGGCGAAATCCACAAAACCTATTGGGCTATCGTCCAAAACGAGCCAGCAAAGCCAGAGGCTGTATTGACCAATTGGTTAGTACGCAATGAGCGACAGAACAAAACTTACGTTTACGACCAAGAAGTGCCAAAAAGCAAAAAAGCCATCCTGCGGTACAAGGTCATTGCTCGTTCTGAGCGCTACGTGCTGATGGAAATCAACCTGTTGACGGGCCGCCACCACCAGATTCGCGCACAATTATCACACATTGGCTGTCCCATCAAGGGCGACTTGAAGTATGGCTCACCGCGCTCTAATCCCGATGGGAGCATTTGCTTGTTGAGCCACCACATAGAATTTATTCATCCAGTGAGCAAACTTCCAATAGACATCACTTCCCCCTTACCCGACGGGAAACTATGGAAGGTGTTGTCCGACAGCTTGCGTGGCCAAGAGTAGCGGGCTTGAATGTTATTCCGTTGTTGTGATGAATATCTTGTCTTTCTCAAGGACCATTCTACAAATCTATAATTTCCATCCTCGAATGAGGTTAGAGTGAAGAGCCTCTCTTACTGATTACGCGTGAAAAAATACTGTCCTTTATGCCTTGTGCGTCTGCCGAACTCGATTGCATGTGTCGGACAATGATGATAACAGGAGAAGCAGGTTAAGCAGTCGCCGTGATGAAGCCATCGCGGCACACTGCCTTTTCCTCCTCCAATATCACCAACTGGACACACACCTGCACATCGTCCGCATTTGAGGCAGCGTTCAGCAACCACATGGAATGGCTTATCAGAAATTAGAAAATGCTCAAAGAAACTCCCTACTACCCCAGAAAAAAATCCTGGCAGTGGCCCACGCGTAAGGCTTTGGAAAGAAGAATCGCAATGATTACAGTCCCGCCTGCCTATGATTTCAGCCAAACGATCGAGCGCTTGAGCTGCTTCTGCTTTTTTCTTCGTTTCTTTGCTGGGGGAGTCAACATCCATAAAGGGAAGACCGACATAGGACTCAGGCATGATGAGTGAAGCAAATAACTGCGGTTCTATTCCTTTGGCCTGCAAATGGGGAAGCAACCGCTCAACTGTTCGCCCGATAGAGTCACCTGCCGTAAGGATAAGATAAGCATAATGAGGATTACCTTCTTCCATTTTTATTGAAAGCTTGTCTATAAAACGCCGCACAAGGCATGGGGTTCGCCAGCCATGTACGGGGAACACAAACCCTATGCGCTCATCACTTCCGAGCACATAGTGGCCATCGCCCTGTATCTCATCAGCCATATTCACGAGTCGGTCATCCAGCCGTTCAGACAACACTTTTGCTACCCAAAAGGAGTTTCCAGTACATGAAAAATAAAATATCATTGTGNNGAGGCAGCCAGACTGAAAGTTATTGCAACCTGCCGTATCTTGTGACGCTTCCGCATACTGCTTGCAAAGATAATGTTTTTTGGCAAAACTCAGCTTTTTCAAGTTCAACAAGATAAAGATGTGGAGCAAAATCCGTATCTTTGCACAAGATAAGCTGCACTCTGAAGCTTGAAAGCGACCATTCATTGTGCTCGCTTGCACCATTATTAGATCTATGTACAGATATTTCATTTATCTCTCGTTTGACGGGCGTGCCTATCACGGATGGCAGAAGCAGCCCAATGGCATCACTGTAGAGGAGACGCTGGAGAAGTCGATGTCTCTGCTTTTACATGCCCCAATAGACGTAATAGGGGCAGGACGAACCGACGCAGGAGTCAATGCACAAATCATGGTGGCCCACTTCGACGTGCAACAACAGCTAACGTATCCGCTTGACAGCCACCAGCTGACCTACCGGCTCAACAAAATGCTTCCTCAAGACATCTCCGTAAAAGCTATTGTCCCCGTACCAATAGAGATGCACGCACGTTTTTCGGCTACAAGGCGCACCTATCATTATTACTTACACAATAACAAAAATCCGTTCCGAAAGGCATACTCGCACGAGGTTCACTGCTGTCTCGACTACGACAAGATGAACAAAGCTGCGCAGAAGCTCATAGGAACGCATGACTTTCAATGCTTCTGCAAGGCAGGAAGCGATGTAAAATCGACCATTTGCCAGCTCTACGAGGCGCATTGGGATTTTTTGGGGGATGAGGCTTGGTGCTTCACCATCTCGGCCAACCGATTCTTACGCAACATGGTAAGGGCTGTGGTGGGTACTCTCATTGAGGTAGGACGTAACCGAATGACACTAAAAAGGCTGGATGAGGTGCTCAACAACGGGACCCGAAGCGATGCCGGCGAGAGCATGCCTGCCAACGCACTGTTTCTTTGGAAAGTAGAATACGGTGAAGAAAATAGCGCCTATAACATATAGCCTGTCAAGAAGCTGCACAAGGATATCCAACAAGAGGTAATAAGCCTATACTTTAGTTTTCAAAGCCAATAATTATAATTCAATCACCGGACTTCCTTCATCTAAGAAAGAGAAGGAGTCGCAAGAACTGACAACGATATGGAAAATATTTTCAGAGGATTGGGAATCGCACTAATCACTCCTTTCAAAAACGACACAAGCATCGATTTCGAGGCTCTGGAGCGTCTTGTCACTTACCAGCTGAACAATGGCGCCGACTTTCTATGCATCCTTGCCACGACGGGGGAGGCTCCCTGCCTAACCCTCGAAGAGAAAAACGAGATTACAAGGGTAGTGAAAAATGTGGTACGAGGGCGTGTACCCTTGCTCAAGTACTGCGGCGGAAACAACACAAGAATCGTAACGGAAGAGCTGAAGACGACAGACTGGGAGGGCATCGATGGCATTCTGAGTATCTGCCCTTTCTACAACAAGCCTTCACAAGAGGGTTTGTACCAACACTTCAAAGCCATCGCAGAGAGCAGTCCACTCCCACTGGTACTTTACAACGTCCCAGGACGCACGGGTGTGAATATGAAAGCCGCCACCACGTGCCGCATTGCCAAGGACTTCCCCAACATCATTGGTGTCAAAGAAGCATCTGGAAACTTAGAGCAAGTCGATGAAATCATCAAAAACAAACCCGAAGGCTTCGAGGTAATCAGCGGAGACGACGCCCTGACATTCCCCATGATTGCCAGCGGCGCAGTTGGGGTCATCTCGGTTATCGGCAATGCCCTACCCCACCAATTCTCCCAAATGATCAAGTTTGAGTTTGAGGGTAACTACCCAGAAGCCAGAAAAATACATCACCAATTCACCGAACTCTACAAATTGCTTTTCATTGACGGCAACCCTGCAGGTGTGAAAGCGCTGCTTAATGACATGGGAATGATTGAGAACGTGCTTCGTCTGCCGCTTGTGCCGACCGAGGTAACAACAAAGCAGAAGATGGCCGAAATCCTTAAAGCGCTGCATGTAGAATAGCAATCACCTGACTATACGCATCATAGCAACAGAGAGCTGAGCCACATCGCTGTTCAAAATGCCAATGAGGTAGAGGCTTTCTGTTGTCATGGCAGGTGGAAAATAGCATAGGTCCAAGAAACTTAATCGCAAATGAACAGTCTTTTTATAGTGCTTCCCATCCTCACCATTCTGATGTTTGACCTGGGTCTTACGCTGGAGGGTAAGGATTTCCGCTTAGTCTTTCTGCGCTACAAAGCCGTTCTGGCCGGAATGATAGGCCAGTTGGTCTTACTTCCCCTCATCGCATGGGGGGTGGCTGGTGCGTTGGAGTTGAGCCCACTTTTCACCAT
>DLLX01000044.1:32546-33468 GCA_002479145.1 Prevotella sp. UBA7551
ATGCTGGCCAAAGGCGATGTGGCACTGTCGGTGTCCCTTACCGCAATGAGCAGTCTGATTACTCTTTTCACCGTCCCGCTCATCATGCAGGCTGTCACCGCCCACTTGGGCAAGGCCGTAGGCGTGAAACTGCCCGTTACTAACCTCCTGATGCAGAACGTGATAACGATGCTACTGCCCATTCTTCTGGGTATTGGCGTACGCCACTACTGGAAGGATACAGCGCAAAAGATAGAGCGGATACTCTCGCGATTAGCCTTTCCCTCATTGATGCTGCTGGCCGGCATATTCTTTATGCAACACAAGGACACCATAGTAGAAAACTTCGGCACGCTGGGGCTGGCCACAACCTTATTGTTGCTCTTCGCCATAGCGGGAGCTTTCCTGCTCTGCTACCTATTCCAATTGCGCACACAGGAGCGACGCACCATAGTCATCGAGGTGGGCATGCAAAACGCCGCACAGGCTATAGCGATAGCCTCAAGCCCTTTCGTGTTCAACGATGGTCGCATGGCCATACCCGCCATCATCTATGCACTAATGATGAACGTCATTCTGCTCATGTATGTAGGAGTCATCAACCGGCGGAAACTGCTCAACTAAAAGGGACGCAACTGCAGTAGGAACAATGGGCCGCTCTCGGTAGTTTGTCAATGGTCGGCATTGTGGTAGTTAGATGCCGTAAAAGATAACGGCCCTTGGAATCCGAATCCTGGAGGACAAATGGCTAAAGAATTGTTGTGATATTTCATTACATTCACATATAATCCCATAGAGAGGAAAAGCTGCTGAAAATGAGGAGCACCTTCATAAATTGCGAAAGCAAAGCAAAGCAACACATTGATAAACAGGACGTTGTAATAGAGCCGCTTTTGTCATGCAATATAGCCTATAATACAACGCAATACAGCTGGTATAGCAC
>DLLX01000020.1 GCA_002479145.1 Prevotella sp. UBA7551
TATAGCTGCAATGTGGGTTAATAGTGATTGTCCTCACAGGCTTTACCACATTAACCGTCACGTTGCTACCAGATCCTGAATATTTGTTCACCAGACTCGGAGTAGAGATCAACACATGATCCACCGCAAAAGCGTAAGACCCTACCGCCGTTTCCTTATTCATGGCAAACGAAACAGCCATCACATTACCCTCACCCTTAACAATCTCGTTGCCGCCAAGCGAATAACAGAAACAACGCACCTTTCCATTGCCCATATCACGTGTTGTCATCGTGTAATTTTCAGCACGCTGCGACCAAACTATCTTGTCGAGAAGTACAAAGCTTTTATAGTCATAGGTTAAGTCAAACTGCAACCCATTCACCACATCATTATTCGACAAGTTGATGTTAAGTTTCAGCGTGTCACCTGGCTCCACATCTGCACCACTAAGCGTGACATAGTTAGGCGAATACCTGTTGCCCGATACTTTGATATTATGCAGCCTCATGTCCGGGTCATTGGTATAGAGCTGCAACAATTCGTTGTAATCTCCTTCTTCAATACCATCCCATACCACATTCACATCTGTGCTGTTCCACGAATCAATCACTATCGGCAACTTTTTGTCCACCTTCAAGTGGACCGAACTGGTCACTATGCGCTCTATCCTCAGAGGGGCCGATCCATAGTTGTTAATGCGGAAAGAAGTATTGGCCTCCTGCGTAATAGGGGTACGTCCCATACTTATTGCATCTGCGGCCCTCATGCTTGGACTCTGGATATTCACATAACCTGAATATTTGTCCGACAACACATTGGTCTCCTGACCTTTGATGTTTGCCACCAGTACAGCTTTCTCTGCACCAAACGATGTGCCGTACCTACCATTCAGCTTGACTTTGAACGTAGCAATCTGCCCATCGTTTCCACTAAAGGGTGTATCGGTGAGTGAGAAAGCGAGAGCACGCAGACTTCTGCCTTCCAGGGAGACCGTGAGTTGATGGTCAGCTTTACGACCAGTAAGCACGAAACTGCCGTCCACATATTTCAACTGCTCTGGCAGGTTGAAGTTGAACTGAAAGCCCGTTATCGCATCCATATTGTTCATCTTCAACGACACCGTTACGGTATCGTCGGCAACACCCGAGACATTCTCTACATGCAACTCGTTAACAGCAAACGGAACAGCTTTTATCTTCACCGTGTTCAGCTTGTAGATGCTGTTGGTGATAAACTTTGCCTCCTCCGTTATAGCTCCACGCTCCACTGGGGCGTAGGCCAACGTAAAGTCCCTGCTACTGCCGGCGGCTATCTCTATAGGAAACTTTTCGTTACAAGAAAACTCCGCCGCACTAAACTCCACCCCTTCAATCATGAGTGGTGCATTGCCCACATTGCTCACCGTTACCATCTGCTGATAACTGCTCCGAATCGGCACTCTACCATAGTCCAGAAGCATCGAGCTGTATTCAGCTTTGGCGCATGATATCGTTGCGCTGCCGTCTGTAGCCGTAGCATTGGGCAGGACTAAGCCCTTGCTGTCGGTCAACACTACCTTGTCCGCACGCAGCACAATGTTCGATGGTTCTTTGCCCAACTTCAACTCCACCGTCGCAATACTTCCATCACCCGGAGCGATGTCGCCCATTGTCATGGAATAGACAAAGATGTTCAACTTGCCGTCTTTCACTCCTGCCGTCACGCGGTGTTCGCTTGTCCTGCCCGTTACCTTGGCTGAGTTTTCCACAAGTTCAAGACGAGCGTCAAAGGGGATGCTCACCTGCGCCGACGAAACGTTTTCCGTGTTCGCAAGCCCAATCTGCAACACCACCGTATCGCCCGGCTGGCCCTCCACTGTGCCGATGCTTACAATGTTGTCGGCAGCGGCACCCACCGCCACCGACCACATCATGATGCACACAAGCAACAAAGGCTTGATTATACATTTCATAATAGATAATAAAGCATCTCGTTACGAAAAGTCTTCTGTTATTTCACCACCTTCTTGCCATCGACAATGTACACTCCGGCTGGAAGTCTCTGCAGGTCACTACTGCTTCCGGACACCTTCACACCCGTCAGCGTGTAGATTCCCGATACGCTCATAGCGTCAGCACCCAGACGCGTGATGCTCGTAGTCTGCCCGGCCTTTGCCTCCACATTGTTACCCAAAGCGTCGCTCAGCCGTACATCCATCACCTTGGCGTTGCCGATGTTCAATATGGCGTGTTTGCCTGGAGCGAGTGTCTTTCCGCTCATGCTGTAGGCAAGATAAATGTAGTCGTTGTCGCTGAGCCAAGCCGATGTTTGCTCAAACTCCTTCATATCGTCGGTGGCAGTTATCACCGTCCCCTTCTCCGTGGCGAGCTGTATCTGAACGCCAGCAAGTGCAACAGGAGCGTCCACATACACAATGCCGTTTTCTACGGTATAGGTGGCCGTTGCCATGGCCAATGCATTGGCGTTGGCATCTGGATGGAGGATGGTGCGAATGATACCCACCACATCGAGGATGTCGATCTGGCTGTCCTTGTTTACATCGGCTGCCTCAAAGATAAATGGTTTCGGTGTCTGACCGGAAGCATAGTTCACGGTAGCAATCACGTCGGCAACGTCCACCTTGCCCGAGCCATTGGCATCGCCAAGCGTGGAGGTCTTGGGCGTCACGGCAACGATGTTTGATGGGTCGGTTTCTTTCAAGTCGGTGGTGATGACCTTATAAAGATAATAGTAGGTCGTATTGGGTACCACGTCATAGTCCACATATTCGAGGGTCTCGTTGTCGAGGAGTTGCTGGTTCACCTTCACCGTGTCACCATTTTCGGTGTAGCGATAGAGGTTGTAACCGAGGAAGTCATCGAAGTTGTTCTGCACGTCATTCCACGACAACGTCACCTTACCCAGTCCAGCCTCACCCATAAAGCCTGTGCTCAGCGAACCAGCCGCCTGCACATTCACGTTGAAGCGGGTGTTCTCTATAGGAATATCAAAGCCTTCGTTGTCCTTTGCACCATCCACATAGATGCGGTTGAGGCCATCGAAACCACTCTTTCCTGTGATAGTCAAGTATGCGGTATATATCAAGCTGTCTGCGCTCCATGCGCCTTCCTCTGCAATAGGGGTCTGCGTGTATGGGGGGCGAACGCCCATAGCCACCATTGGGGCGGCGTTGGTGCGCATCGGGCGGTTGAAGTACACCTCAAACTTATGCTTTCCTACGCCAAGCGGCGGCAGCATATCAAACTCATCCTGTGCATCGTAGCCGTCTACGACCACTTTCCATACCACTCCGTGTGCCTCGGCAACTGGACGGGTAAGCATGTTGGAAAGGTCATATTCGGTAGTACCATAACCATTGTTGACATCATAAATACTCTTTCTTACAATTGATTCTTTGGAAGAACCGAAATAGTTAGGCTTATGAGGAGTGAACACTTCGGGAGCTCCATTAATGGCAACTTTTACAGCATTCCAGATGTTAGACTTTCCAATTTGACTCAATTCACCAAAATATTCATCATCAAAGTAAGAAGTATTATTAATTAGATTTAGATTTAGATTTAGATAAGATGCATCCCAGCATATTTCACAAATCCTATTATCATAAACATTGCAACTCGTCCCTTTTCCATAAAAAAGAAAAATCACATTATACTTTAGGGCATCATTGCATACATCTCCATATATCCCATTTAGAAGAGAATTTTTCACCTCAGTGTATGCAAATCCATTTAAATTAATGTTTGCCTCACCTCCCCCGTTGCTTATTCCTTCAAGAACAATCAAACTATCAGGTTTACCCACTGCATGAATTGTGCCTTCATTGGTAAAGTACGTATCCTTAAACTCTAACTTCGTCCCCGGCTTGATGGTCAGCGTCACGCCCTTAGGAATAGCAAGATTCTTCGTCACGATATAATGCACATCAGGGTAAAGCGTCATATCTTCCTTTATCACGCCTCCGATCTCCACGCCATTCTCAACCGTAAGCAGCACATCCTGCGTGATCACTTCGTCCGAACCATCGCAAGAGCCCTTGATTACAAGCTTTATACGCCTGTTGTCCGCACATTTGTCGTTTATCTTTATCCTCAGCGGCTCAGCACTTTTTGCCTTGCCGTATGCACTCAATTCCGAACCGAAGTCAGCCTTGCCCTTAATCATCTTCACGATAGTAGGGTCTTCGTTCTCGCCAAGTGCAATGGAAAGTTTGATGTTCTTTGCCTTGCCCCAAGCGTTGCGCACCACGGGATAGATGTCAATCACCTCACCGGCATCGGGTTGGCCGTCGCCATCGTTTTTCGTTGCGCCCTCCACATGGGCACTGTCGTCCATTTCGTATGTGACGAACGACAGTTCCGGTTTGCGGTCCTCGTTCTTGATAGCGAATGCTTTGTAGATATCCAGTCCGCCAGTTGCCGTACGAGAGTGGATCAAGTCGCCATAGAGATACTCCTTGTTGGGATATTCTTTTGTCTGGATAAGCCGCGACAAGGCACCCGCCACCATCGGCGTGGCCATGGAAGTACCGTTGAGCGACTTGTAATTGCCGCCAGGATATGTGCTCTCTATCGTTGCGCCAGGGGCAAGCAACTCGTAATTATACAGCTTCTCCTCTCCCCATTCGGAATAAGCAGGACCGTTGTCGTCATAGTTGCTCCAGATCGTCACGTTGCCGTCGTTGCCCATCGCCTGCACGCCAAGCACGAAAGTGTAAGCTCCCGGATACATGGGCATGGGTGCCATTTGCCCTCTTTCAAAATGTTTATGGTTCAGGCACATCCCGTCGTTGCCCGCAGCAGCCACGAGCACCGCCTTTTGGTAAGCTCTTCCCAATGCCTGCTCCTCAGCTTTAGATTCGCCATAGCTGCCGAAGCTCATGCTGATGACATCGGCACCGTTAGCCACGGCATAATCGATACCTTTGATAATGGTAGCCACATCGCCCGTTCCGTCGCTCTGCATCACGGTGACAGGCATAATCAAGGCATCCGGGTTTGCCCCGACAATGCCGATGCCATTGCCGCCTACTGCCGCAGCTATACCGGCACAATGGGTGCCATGGCCATTCCAGTCGCCAATGCGGCCAGTCTGGTTTACAAAATCCCATCCATGGATGTCGTCCTTGAAGCCATTGTCGTCGTCGTCATAATCATCCACACCATCAGCCTCTTTCGTATTGGTCCAGATATTAGGTTTAAGGTCAGGGTGCTCAATGTCCACCCCAGTATCAAGAATTGCAATCACCGGCCGCTTTTGGGCGATAATCTTCTCCTTCCATAGCATGGGCATGCGGATGTCGCGCAACCCCCACTGCTCACTGTAAAGTGGGTCGTCGTAGGTGACCTCATCTGCCCCATCAGATACGTTTGCCCCCTCATCCATGGCAGGGTCAGTAGGAACTTGACCTTCTGTTGTAGCGCCAAGGGCGTACACGATGCGGTTGGGCTCGGCATATTCCACATCAGCCAGTTGGGAGATCTTGGCCACCGCCTCCTCCACGTTGCGCACCTTCGCCTTGTCGTAACGCAGTAGATAGATGCGACTCATCGCTGGCGCATCCACCATCTTGCCGTTGAAAGCCCGCGCCTGGCGCTTCAACTGCTGGCTGCCAGAGAGGGGCATCAGCTCCTCCACCGTAGTCACGCCGAGTTCGTGCAACACTGCGTCCAATGCGCTCACGCCCGCCGACTTGAATGGCGTGCGCTGAGGGGCATGAATGCGGACGGCACTCTGCTCCTTAAACTTTACGATAACCTCTCCTTCCCTACAGTGGTAGGCAGAGAAACGGGTGTCCACTTTTACCACTTCGTCCTCGTTGTTACGGTCTTGCGCCATTGACGGCACAGTAAGCGTCGCTGTCAACGCAAGGGTTAAAAATCAATGTAGATTCATAATATTTGAATTAAGTTAAAACTTTTGTGTAAGTTTGATGAAAACTCGGTGGCTGATATTTTTAGTGATTTGTGAAAATCCTTGCAACCTGGAAGTGCAACACTTCAAAAGTTCATAGATAATCATCGCTATGGTAGCCAATTGCAAAATTACGAAAAAGTTTCCTTACTTCGGACAATTTTCATAAAGTTTTTCTCCACAAGGGGAAAAAACACCATAAATCATGCCATTTCCCCCCAATAACGCATGCGATTTAGGCACGATAAACGCTGAACTGCACAATCTGACCTCGTAAAAAATATGTACAGCATACCTGTGTGTTGGCGGAATGGTGCCAGATAATCGTGAAACTGATTTGTCATACGGCCCATATTGGCGCATAATACCGATGCTTTCGCCTCGCAATAGAGCCTGAAAGGCAGCCTCATATCGGCTAAATCATAAGAAGTTGTATATCAATACGTTGCATTTACCACCCCATCAAATATCAGCGACATCCACTGCCTTTTTTACCTTTCATATAGACAAGGCAGACTTTCTGAGATAGTTAAAAACCCAACATTTCCATTTCCCGGCAGGCTCTTTCCATTCGTTAATGACGCTCAAGTGGGATAGAAACAAAAAAGGCTGCCGAAGCAGCCTAAAATTCTCTTTACTTTCCCGAATAATACATTAAGGAAGGCTAATAGCCTCACTCGGGCAGACACTTGCACAAGTGCCACACTCTGTACACATATCCGGGTTAATGGAGTATTTCTCGTCTCCAGAAGAAATTGCACCCACCGGGCACTCATCTATACATGTGCCGCATGCCACACAGTCATCACCAATTACGTAAGCCATGATTCTTAATACTTTAAATTTAATGTTTTTGTAATTTTTCGTTGAGTCGGCCACCCAATTCTAAGATAGAATAGGCTACCTACTTTTGCATTGCAAAGGTAAGCATTAAATTTTATATACCCACAAATGAGGAGGAGAAAAATTGATATTTAGACGATATTAAAATTATTTGCCATACGACAAGCTGCACAATAAGCAGCCTTCAGCTTCGTTATATTGTTGTGAGATTACTGGTAATGATATTGACGCTGTGTTGCCTTGGAGGAAATTGCCTTCAAAGCAGAGCACAGCAACGGACGGTGTCGAATCGCCCCTATACAGACTTGCGCACGTTTCACTTCGGCGTGCTTGTGGGAACTCACCTGCAAGACCTGGAATTGTTAAACAGTGGACCAACGACTATTGACGTGGAGGACGGAAGAGGCCCGGTGCAACGTACAGTTTCCGTAGACCAAGACCGATGGGATGCAGGATTCACGGTGGGAGTGTTGGGCGAACTGCGGTTGAACCAAACTTTCCAGTTGCGGATTGCACCTGCTATGTATTTTGGCACGCGTCACTTGACCTTCCGAAATATAACTGATGTCAACGCAGAAGGAGCACCCACCATAGAAACGCAAGACTTGAAGACGGCCTACGTGGCGTGCGCATTCGACTTGATAGCCGCTGGCCCACGCTTCAACAATCATCGGCCATACGTTGTGGCAGGCGTGAATCCAATGATTAACTTGTCGGGAAAAGACAACGATTATATCAAATTGAAGCGGTCAGACCTATTCTTGGAATTAGGAGTGGGATGCGATTTTTATCTGCCCTTCTTCAAATTGCGTCCCGAGCTGAAATTCATGTACAGCCTTGGCGACTGCCTCGACAAGAATCACGCTGACCAAGTGCGCGACAAGAACATGCTTATTTACACAAAGTCCGTCTCCGAGGCTCATTCCAAGATGATTGCCCTTACGTTCTATTTTGAATAAGAATGGGTGAAAAGGGGTCGAAAGTAAAGCTGACGAGTGGCTCAATGCGCGTTCAACGGCTGTGTCAGTAAAATCGGATGTCGGTCACAATTTGTGTACCCCCAGCCTTTTTGTTGAGTTTCAACACCAAATTCTTGCGCTCCATGCCCAACTCTGCACGCAGGGCTGGGCTGGACAACTGTACAAAGAGCACTTGATTGCGAATGAATTTGTTGGTGGTGTGGCGCGCAATGACCTTCCCCACCACTTCGTCCCACGCATCCAGCAGACGCCGCTGCATCAAAGGGGTCTCCAAGCCATTCCTGCGGAGCAAAAGGTTAACCAAGTTATCCAGCTTTTCAACTTTTCTTCTAAACATAGTCGCTCTATTTTTCGTTAATTACCCCCGCTTTGACCGTAAACAGTCTATGGTCACAGTGGGTCGTGGACAGTATCTTGTCGAGATGGTCGCGGTTGGTATCCGTTATAAATATTTGTCCATAGGCATCTCCGGAGACCAACTTGATAATTTGTTCCACACGCTGAGCATCGAGCTTGTCGAAGATATCGTCCAGCAAGAGCAAGGGGACACGTCGGGCACCTACCGTTTTTAGAAAAGCAAACTGCGCCAGACGCAAAGCGAGGAAAAAGGTCTTGTTCTGTCCCTGGCTACCTTCGCGGCGCAAGGGGTAGCCTTCTATCAGCATCTCGACATCGTCCCGATGGACGCCATGAAGAGAATAGCCCACGGCACGGTCCTTGTTGCGCCCTTGGCGAATCACCGCCAAAAGAGGCCCACGCTGGCAATGGGACACATATTGCAAAGACACCTCTTCCTTGCCTTGAGCGATGAAATGGTAGGTTTGCTGAAAGATGGGAATGAGTCGCTCGACGAAGGATGCCCGGACTCGGAAAATGGTCTCTCCGAGTTCCCCCATCTGCTGTTCAAGCAGGTCCAGCAAGCTGCCGTCGGGTTCCTCTTCAGCCCGAAGCAAGGCGTTGCGCTGCTGCAGGGCTTTGCCATACCGCTGGAGTGCCTCAACATAGTCGCGGTCATATTGCGAGATGACTACGTCCAAAAACTTTCTTCTCACCTCGCTGGGGCCATCTATCAGTTGAGAGTCAGCAGGAGAGATAAATACCAATGGTATCAGTCCCAAATGCTCGGACAACTTACGGTATTCCTTTTTATCTCGCTTAAAGTGTTTTTTTTGCCCTCGCTTCATCCCGCAATATACCTCAGTTTGATCGCCTTCATCGGTGAGGTAGCTACCTTGGACTACCATAAAATCTTGGTCATGCCGTATGAGCTGAGAGTCGATTGAATTAAATGCGCTCTTGCAAAAAGATAACATATAGACCGCGTCGAGGAAATTGGTCTTACCCACCCCATTGGATCCTATCAAACAATTCAGTTTGGGTGACAGAGCTACATCTGCTGAGGCAATGTTCTTATAATTGAGGATGGATATACTATTCAAAATCATATCAGTTCCCTTTGTTCAGCGTGTGCAAAGTTATGCGTTTTGAGTGGAAATACGAAAAAAAACACTTTCTAATTTTAGTATTCGGGATAAAAGCCGTAAATTTGCAACGCCTTAATAGTAGGCAGCTTAAAACGCAAATTAAATTTAGTAAAAGTATAAAAAATGAAAGAAAAGAAAGAAAAGCAGGTGACTTATGACGAGTCGCTTAGCACTTCTGAGACTTTCTTCTTGAAAAACAAGAAGGTCATCTTCGGCATTTTGGGAGCAGTTATCATCCTTATTGTTGGAGGCATTCTTTACCACAGCTATGTTTCACTGCCCCTTGAAGATGAGGCCAGCACGGAATTGGCCAAGAGCGAGCAGCTGATGATGCAGCAACAATACGACCAAGCCGTTAAAGGCTTCCAGCAAGTAGCTGCCAACTATGGAAGCACAAAAGCTGGCAACCTCGCCAATCTCTATACGGGTCTGTGCTATGCACATCTTCAAAAGCCAGACTGGAAAAAGGCCTTGGAGTATGTGGAGAAGTTTGACACGCGCGACGACAAGATTATCAGCCCGGAATCGCAAGTTGCTTTAGCCGACATCTATGTCAACAACAACCAGACAGACAAAGCCATCGAAACATTGAAGAATGCTGCGGATATGGCAGACCAACGCGCAGATGGCGGCGTCAATCTCTCGGTTGCCCCACTCGCCATGCTCAAAGCTGGACAGTTGTTGGAAAGTCAGCATAAAAAGGCTGACGCACTGGAGGTTTACAAGAGCATAAAGAAGAAGTATGTCGCCTCTCCGCTTTATCAAGAGATAGACAAATACATTGAAAGGGCCTCGCGCTAATGGCAACAGAACTTCATCACCTCTCAGATTACAACGAGCAGACGGTGCCAGATGCGAGTAACATGTGTTTCGGCATCGTCGTAGCAGAATGGAATTCTGAAATTACCAATGCATTGCTCGCGGGCTGTGTGGCTACATTGGAGAAACATGGCGCACTGCCAGAGAATATACATGTCAAGAGTGTACCAGGCAGCTTTGAGCTGATTTATGGCGCACATCAAATGTCACGCAATGATGGTTATGATGCCATCATTATTCTTGGAAGCGTCATCCGTGGCGATACTCCTCACTTCGACTATATTTGCGAGGGAGTAACCTATGGCATCGCCAGGCTGAATGCCACCAGTGACATTCCGGTGGTCTATGGCTTATTGACTACTAATGATTTGCAACAGGCTAAAGAAAGAAGTGGCGGCCGCTTAGGAAACAAGGGGGATGAGTGTGCCGTTGTAGCCATAAAAATGGCAAAATTCTAAAAGCCCTCATAGTGGTCTTTGGAATTTTGTTTTAGGAAGTGGACAAGCAAACTATTAAGTCAGTCGTATTCATCAGAAAAACTACCGAGTCTGATGTGATAAAGATAGTTTACTTGTCCACTCTCTATTTTCTGACACTATAATTTTCCTACGGGTAATCGCATATTTTTCACCAAAGCCCGTATCTTTTAATCAGCACTGTGATTTTCCCTTATCTTTACAGATAGACCATGCTGCTGATGCAAGAAGTCAACAATATGGAACAAAACAACGAGTTACAAACCGCCTGGGAATTTGTAGAACACACGGGAAAAAGCATCTTCCTCACTGGAAAAGCAGGAACGGGAAAGACTACTTTTCTCAAGACCGTACAGCAGAAGAGTGGTAAAAGGCTTATCGTGGTAGCTCCAACAGGAATAGCCGCCATCAATGCTGGGGGTGTCACCATTCATTCCTTCTTTCAGCTTCCCTTCTCTCCATTCGTTCCTAATGCCCAAATCAAGAGGCGTTTTGACTTCAGCCTGGAGAAACGAAAAATTATCCGTACACTTGACTTACTCGTTATCGACGAAATCTCAATGGTGCGAGGGGACGTACTTGATGCCATAGACACCGTTTTGCGACGCTTCCGTGAACACGACAAGCCATTTGGCGGTATACAGCTGCTGCTTATAGGAGACTTACAACAACTCACACCCGTAGTAACCCCAGAGGATGATCGCATTTTGAGTCAATATTATGATGTGCCTTACTTCTTTGGTTCACACGCCTTACGCCAAATAAGCTATGTCACCATAGAGCTTTCCCATATCTATCGTCAACAGGATGCCTCTTTCATCAACATTCTCAACGCCGTGCGTACCAATCAAGCGACAAAAGAAGACCTACAAAAACTCAACGAACGATACCATCCTAACTTCCAACCTCCAGCCGAATCGGACTACATTCGCCTGACCACACACAATCGTATGGCAGACCATTACAACCAGTCGCAACTTCATCTTCTGCACGGCACATCATTCAACTATCAGGCACAGATTGACGGTGAATTTCCTGTTGGCAACTTTCCTACGGACAAAGAACTGGTCTTGAAAGAAGGCGCGCAGGTAATGTTTGTCAAAAACGATGTGGACGGGAAATATTACAACGGGCGCATTGGACACGTCACTTATCTTGACGCCAACTCCATCCAAGTGCTCTGCACAGGAGATGCGCAGCCCATAGATGTGGATCGCGAAACCTGGGAGAACACCCGCTACTCCATCAACAACGAGTCACGAGAGATAGAGACAGAAATACTCGGCACCTTTTCACAGTATCCCTTGCGGCTCGCTTGGGCTATAACAATACACAAGAGCCAGGGGTTAACCTTTGAACATGCTATCATTGACGCTGAAAAGTCGTTTGCTCCAGGGCAAGTGTATGTTGCATTAAGTCGTTGTAAAACCCTTCAGGGACTGACATTGGCGACCCCAATTACTCAACATGCCATCACCAACGATGCCCGTGTGACATCCTATATCGCCACCCAAGAGAAGAATACAGAGGAGAACATCAAGGCATTACCTACGCTTCGTCAAGAATATGAGCGGCAACTACTCATTGAATTGTTCTCGTTTCGACAGATTTCACAACTCAAGGAGCATTTACACCACATCATAGGAGAGCATTTCTATGCACAAGAAACACTGCGTCAGATATATGAGAAGATCAGTATGCCATTGAAAAATATGGTGGCAGTTGCAGAAAAGTGGTCACGAATAATTCTCTCCATGCCTTACGAACAACTCCATTCCCCTGCTTTCTTAGAACGGGTACAACGTAGTGCAGACTATTTCAAAAGAAACTGTCGGACATTTTCGACGTGGCCATCTTACAAACACGTCGCATCAAAACGGGAAGCAAGGTTGCCCTCCTGCGACTCAATACTGCAACGAGTGAGTTAGCAGAGTCTGTGGAAGCCAAAGAACGGCTGCTTGCCCATGTTGCCGCGCATGGGTTTACAGTTGGAGATTATCTCCACGCCAAGCAAATAGCCCTGCTTGACGTCATTCAGCAATCAGCTTCCCCCACCCATGCTAAAACAAAACGAACGGCCAAAAAGGCAAAAGAGCAAAAGAAAGTGCCCACCAGAGAGATTACTTACGACTTCTTCTCCAAAGGGTTGAGCATCACAGACATCGCTAAGTTGCGCAACCTTGCCCCTTCCACCATCTTCAATCATCTTCTCTATTACATTGAGGAAGGGAAGCTCAAGGCCAGCGATCTTGTCAGCAAAGAAAAACGCGACATCATTGAGCATGCCATCGCTCAAGTGGGAACGACTGGCGGTCTGACTCCCATCAAGAACCTGTGTGACGAATCAATTACCTTTGACGACATTCGCGCAGTGATGAAAGAATATATGCGCAACGAAAACAAAGCAACCAACAATCTGCATTCTGGAAATGCAAGCAGCTAAAGAAGATACTGCATCCACAATGCGTCCTGATATTTTCCGCCCACATAAAGCCATTCCTTGAGGCGGGCAGTGGCAGAGAAACCCATCCTCGTGAACAAAGCAATGGACTTAACGTTCTCCACGCCCACACAAACATATACTTGATGGAGGTGCAGCGTGTGACGAGCCGCATGAATCAGACGCTTGACTATGGCTGTGCCATACCCCATACGGCGGAACTCGGAAAGAACGACTAACCCTATCTCCGCACGTTGATGACGCGGATCAAAATTAACCAAGTCTGCAACGCCAATCACTTTCCCCGCATCATTCTCCACTATAAGCCGCACCTGCCCATCGGCATAAATGTCGTTCCGTGCCGACAGGATGTAGTTACGGAGCAAATGACGACTGTATGGCACATTGGTCAAGCCACAATCCCAAAGTGTCCTGTCGTTTTCTACACGATAGAGAAAGTCCAAATCTTCAGGTTCCAAGGCACGAAGACACACCTCAGGAAGATGGTCATGCTGGGAATCAGATGATTTCATTGCCCGTAATAATCATTTTGTTTGACGGATTGTATGTCCCAATAAGGACATTCTCACGTGGATCGTGTCCAAAAATATCAAAGATCTGGTCAAAACTGTAGGCAGTAATATCATAGACAACGACGATTGGCGTATCTGAAGGAATGCAAGGCACGAGGGTCAGGTGGCCATCAGGGACAGAATACTGGTCAGCTACATAAAACTCACCCGCCAAGGCCTTCTTCTCAGCAATATGGCGGCAAGCATCTACCGATTCTTTTTTGCCCACAAATATATAGGTTGGGAAAACCTGACGAGTTCTGGTAAGCAGCCCCATTTCCTTGACCGCTCGCCACCACAACACCTGCATGAGTGTCAAGGCAGCTTTTCCTATGACCGCCGCCTTAATTGGCAGGCTAAGGAAAAGACTTAAATGGCCATAGTGCTTACGGAAAAAAATGAGCATGGCCTCGTAGAAAACGTGTACATACCGATAGGAAGCACGTTGCGTACTCTCGCCTTTGTAATGCAAAATCCGGCAAGGGAGATACCAGTTCTCATAACCTCCTTTGAGAATACGATAGCTGAGGTCGATGTCCTCGCCATACATGAAAAAGTCTTCGTCAAGCAGTCCCACCTCATCGAGTGCCTTCCTGCGTACAAAACAGTATGCACCACTGATAACTTCTATCTTATTGGGCTCTCCCCAAGGAAGATAGCTCATGTAGTATTTGCCCAACCGACGGTTGTTCGGGAAGCGTTCGCACAGTCCTACAATTTTGTAGAACGACGTCAACGGCGAAGGCAGTCCGCGTCGCGACTCCTTGGCATCGCTACCATCTGCTCGAAGCATCCTCACTCCTATCGCCCCGGCCTTCGGGTGAGCATTCATAAAGGATATGGACTGACGGATAGCGTCTTCACCTACGATTGTATCTGGGTTCAATAACAGTACATATTCCGAATGGCTCGAACGTATGGCAAGGTTATTAGCGCACGCAAAGCCGAGGTTATGGCGACTGGCGATAAACTTTACCTCTGGAAAGCGGGGGGTAAGATACCCTATGGAATCGTCCTTGGAGTCATTATCCACCACATAGACTTCCGCATCAATACCCTCGAGGGCACGGCGCAAGCTGATAAGGCACTGTTCGAGATAGTACTTGACATTATAACTGACGATTACAACAGTGAGCTGACGAGCCATCTTTCTTTCCTATGGTTCTTATATATTTTGTTTTTCCTCCTTTGATGAAACGGTTATGCCATGGCAATCGTGCTCGCAACGTCGCTTCGTGGGAAAGACAAAAGTGAGTGTGAGGAGGTAAATCACCGCCATATAGAAAAATCCCACCACTGAGCCAAAAAGATAATAGAGCAGAGAATCAGCAATCATCGGCACACAGAGCATCAACATCCGCACACTTCCCCAAAGCAACAGTGCACCATCGCGTCCCTCGATTAAGTTCTGTTTCACCCGTCGGATACGGAAGAGATAGAGAGCAGCCGGGATGGTAACAAAGAGCAAAATCGTCATAACCGTCTGTGTCACAAACAATGCTAAGCCGTCAGTGGAGCACAACAGACCCTCTAAGACCAGTCCAGTCTCAAACAAAAGGACCAGCACCAGCAGAATTGCCAAGGATAGCAGACACTCCGCCAAAAGTATCTTTCTTGTTTTTTCCATTTTTTACTTTTATATAAGTGACAAGAACCTGCCAAAACGTAGACAATGTCTACCGTGTTCCTTCCTCAAAAGGTGTACGGCACAGAATACTGCGTCCCAATGTGACCTCATCCGTATATTCCAATTCGTCACCTATGGAGATGCCGCGGGCTATTATACTCGTCCGAACACCTGTTGGTTGCAATCGCCGAGAAATATAGTAGTTGGTAGTATCGCCCTCCATTGTACTTGCGAGCGCAAAAATTACTTCCTCAATGCCACCCGCCTCAACACGGCGAACAAGAGAGTCGATTTCCAAATCGCCTGGTCCTATACCATCCATGGGCGATATAACCCCACCCAAGACATGGTAGAGTCCATTGTACTGCTGTGTGTTCTCGATGGCCATCACATCTTGCACATTCTCTACAACACATACCATCGAGCTGTCGCGACGAGAGTCGGAGCAAATAGAACACACCTCTGTGTCGGAGATATTATGGCACACTTTACAATAATGCACCTCATGACGTAACCTATGAATGGCCTCGCTCAACGAGTCTGCACGCTCCACAGGTTGACGGAGCAGATAGAGCGACAGACGCAAAGCTGTCTTGCGGCCTATTCCCGGCAGCGCGGCAAACTCATCAACAGCCTTTTGAAGTAACAGAGATGGATATTGCTGATTCATTACTCCATAAACCTAAGGAGGCTCAAGTCTTTCACTTCGTCCTACCTTGACCCTATTTACACTCAGTCGTCAAACAAATAGATACCAATGCCGACTTTTATGCCGACGGAACTATAGTCGCTGTTGTTGAACGAATGGTCATAGTAGACAGCAGGTTCTATGGTCACACTGCGGTTAACATAAAAAGCATACCCCACTTCTGCCCCTGGCATCAAGTCATCGTAACTGTGGTCAGCGTGCAAGTACTTCAAATTAGCACCCAGATAAAGCCCATTCTGAACAATATAATAGCGTCCGCCGACTCCAGCAGTGAATGAGCTGGGCACACCCTCTGCTCCGTTGTGCTTCAAAGACGCTTGCGCCAGCACCATCCAGTTATCCTCCAGCAAATAGCCTGCCTTGGCCTCAACGCCTAAGCTGAATCCGTTTTTGCCGGTATAATTGAGGTCAACCCCCGTCAGGGAAGCGCCCAAATAGCCCTTGCCTTTCTGAAACTGGGCCTGAGTTGTCATGGCAATAGCGAGCATCAGCAGCAAGGTGGTGATTTTCTTCATATTATTTTAGTCTATTAAAGTTTACTATTTGCTTTTACATTTCTGCTCGACAAAGGTAAGGCGATAATTTCAAATAACCAAAAAGAATCATTAACTTTGTGCCAAAATTAGATCAATGATTCATCCGACAACACTTTTACGCCATACCGTCACCGCGCTATTTGTCTTTTTCCTTCCCTGCCTGCACGGTCATGCTCAGGAATTTTATCCCGCTTTTAACCTCGAGACGATGCCTAAGCGGGAAGTGCGGGCTGTATGGCTGACCACCCTGTCCAACTTTGATTGGCCTAAGACCTTAGCCACATCGCCTGAAAGCATCAAGCGTCAGAAACAAGAACTGACCCAAACGCTTGACCGTTACGCCCAAGCCAACATCAATACTGTCCTGTTTCAAGTTCGTGTGCGTGCCACCACCATCTATCCATCGGCGATAGAGCCATGGGACCGCTGCCTCACTGGACAAGAGGGGAAAAATCCAGGCTATGATCCGCTAACGTTTGCCATCGACGAGTGTCACAAGCGAGGCATGGAGCTGCACGCCTGGCTTGCCACGATTCCTTGCGGGCCATCGAACTCATTTGGATGCAGGAAGCTACGGAAGAAGGGATTACGTGTCAAGAAAATAGGGAGCAACGGATACCTTGACCCGGCTGACAAGCGTGTCGCCCCCTATTTGGCCGCTATATGCATCGAGCTGATGGATAAATACGACATTGACGGCATTCACCTTGACTACATCCGCTACCCTGATGGATGGCCTCGGCCATCAAAGAAAGGTGGAGACACGCCGGACAACAGACGGGCCAACATCAACCTCATTGTACGAACCATTCATGACGCAGTAGAAGCCCGGAAACCTTGGGTGAAGGTCAGCGCGTCGCCTTTGGGAAAATACAGTGACCTTACTTGCTACAGCAGCTATGGATACAACGCCCGTGACAAAGTATTTCAGGACGCACAGCTATGGCTTAGGGAAGGTTGGATGGAGCAACTCTACCCAATGCAGTACTACCAGGGCAACCACTACTACCCTTTCGTGCCCGATTGGGTGGAGAACCGTAGTGGACGAACTGTAGTAAGCGGTCTCGGAACTTGGTTCCTGGATTCGAGAGAGGGTCGATGGACACTTGCCGACATATCCAGACAGATGGAGGTGAGCAGACATGCGGGGATGGGGCACGCCCATTTCAGATCAAAATTCCTACTGGAAAACCACAAGGGCATCTACAACTTCGAGCAGCGGTTCAATGCCTTCCTTGCGCTCGTACCGGCTATGAAAGACAAACACGATCCCCATCTTGCGGCACCCACCCACCTGCAAGTGAGCGACTCGCTCTTCACTTGGCAAGGGGATGCCCCTTACTATAATATATATGTAAGCGACCACTGCCCCGTTGATACGCAAAACCCTGCCAACCTACTGCTTGCCCGCTACCCTCACAGGGTAGTTCCTACCTATCTTGCACCACGACTTTTCATCGCATCGCCACATATAGCCGTCACGGCGATGGACAGATATGGCAACGAGAGCAGTTCGCTGCAGAATGAAACAATGCGCCCAGCCACATCGAAGTACCATCTTCCTTGCAACGTCTATCTGCCCAACGATGGTAACGAGCTTGACATCTCCCAGGCCGTCAAGGCTTTGCAGCCAATGGATATGGACTATTGCGCCATCTTTTCACTGCAAGGACAATGCTTGAAAGACAACATTCGCCTGCTGCCTGACCATCGTGATGCCCAACGAATATACATCGGTGGAATGGAAGACGGAGTATACTGGATTTACGCTCACAACCGGCGAACCAAAAAACTGGTGCGTTTAGGCAGTTTTGAGGTGGACAGAAAAGCGGCCGGCTTCGTCCATTGAACGTTCCTCACACGCCGAACATGTCCATGTCAAGGATACATGGCAATCATCCCTTTGCGGCATCGTTAGCCGATGCAACAAAGGGATGACAGAGTTTTACAGTACTCCAGCTTTCTTCATTCGTTGTTCAAAGCCTTTTCCTTATTGGGCCACAAACTTCTTGCCGCCCTTGATGTAGATATGTCCGGGGACTGTAGTATTCACTCTCCTTCCATCCAGTCCATACACCGGCACGTCTTCATCGGGTGTCAAGGTTGTTACTCCCTCTACCGCTGCGGTCTCTGCGCCACCTTTCAGGAAGAAGAAGTCTTTCCAAACGGGGGCTGCCTTATATGCCTCAAGAGCTTCGGTGGGGACGACGACACGCAGATTTTTCTTTTGAAGTTCGCTGAAGCTGTCACCAATCATGGGCGGTGTGATGTCTTTAGCGTAAATCTTTTCAAATGACTTCCATTCGCTCCAATGGGTCATACTTGCCTCTTCGTATCCCTTGCCAAAGATAACCTCCTTGGTACCAAGCGCTGCCAGCGGTGCTAATGGCACATTTGACAACACTTCAAATACAAAGTCACCACAATTCCCAAATGCTCTATCCCCTATCACGTCACGGATTTACCCAATATCACAGAGGTGAGGCCGCTGCAACCATAGAATGCTTCCATGCCTATCTCCGTCACGGAGTTGGGAATCGTCAAAGAGGTGAGGCCACTGCAACCATAGAATGCTCCGCCGTGTATCCACGTCACGGAGTTACCTATCGTCAAAGAGGTGAGGCCGCTGCAATAAACGCATCTATTATTGGTTGATTATCAATATTATACGACCTAAACGGTAGAAAAGTGACAGCATGGGGTCTGTTTGTATACGAAAAGGGCTAACTTTAACGTATTTAACTTTTGATTACATCGAAAATTATAAAAATGGAATTGGATGGGGTGTTTCTACCGAACCCATAATTTGGCAAACAAAAGTTATCCAATGATATTTTAAAGGGTACCGGTTGAAACAACTCCATCAAAGGATGTGATTACAAATCATACCCTTATTCTATGAGAATCGAGAAAATGTAGCCCGCTATACTACATTTTCGTCGATTTTATACTTTTCAAACGTAGTTTTCTCATCATTTATGCCGTATTTTGAAAGAAAAGAGTTATTTTTGCGGTATAAAATATGATACTAATATCAAAAATAGTACTCTAATATGATATTTGAACGTAAGAAATACTTGGATGAACTTATCGCAGGACGTGGAAATGGACTTGTGAAGATTATAACAGGTGTCAGACGATGCGGAAAGTCTTTTCTGCTGTTTGATATCTGGCATAACTGGCTGTTGGAGCATGGGGTGACTGATAGTCACATAATAGAAATACAGCTTGATGACTTCCGAAACAGACGATTGAGAAAGCCTGATGCATTGCTCGACTATATAGACTCA
>DLLX01000083.1:0-5659 GCA_002479145.1 Prevotella sp. UBA7551
CAAGGCTCATAGCGGCTCGGATAGAGTGCGTCGCACTCCGCACGCACCTGAAAGATTATGGCATTGACCCCATCCTTCTGCAACTCATCGAGCTGATAGGACAGTGTGCGTTGCATCTCCTGCGTGCCAATGCCCATAAACTGACCATTGACACACTGTATCCATGCTCCGCGAAACTCACGCTTCGGGCGGCTTGTCTGCGCCAACAACTCGCCGGCAGGCATAAGAAAAAGCACCGCCAGCAACAAAACTCTCAATATCTGGGAAATCTTCATATTCGGTATTTTTCCATCCTTGGGGACTCGCCTATCTTCTTTTCCCCGCCGCCTTGCGGAACATCATGTGGTGAAATTTCCGCTCTGCGTCGAGCACCGCCTTGACTTTAACTGCATTCAAGACCTTCAACATCCGCTGGTGATAGCTGCGTTCCACCTGCTTCATGCGGACTTCGAGGTTGTCGGCACGCTCAATGAGTGCCCGTGCCATCCGTGCATTATCCGTATGCTGCCGCTGTATCTGGCGCAACTCATCGTGGAGCTTGCGCTTCTTGGCTACCATCTCCTTATATAAAGGAATAAAACGGCGTGACTCCTCGGTCGAAAGGCGAGCCTGTTGGATGACATAGGCCTGCATTTGACTCTCAAAAGCACGAGCATCGAAATGCTTCTGCGACGAGACAGACAACAGACTGCAACAGAATGCAAGTGTGACGAAAATCCGTTGATAATAGGCTGACATGGCTGTTGAAATTTATTCGGCGGAGAAATAGGCGTAGGCATCGTCCTCGTCCATCATCACATAGTCGGCAAGTCGGTCGAGGTCATCGTCATGTTGTACAGCCAAGGAAGAGGATGATGCCATGGACGATGTAGCTGTCTTTCCATCTTGAGCCTTCGGGGAAGACACTGTCAGCCCCACAAACAGGACTACACCCACAAAGCAGGCAGCAGCCAAAAACGGCGAAACGTGCGACCACAGTGATGTCTTTGCCACAGTAGTCTCTCCTTTCTTTATGCTGCCACGACGCGATATGCTCTCCATTACCACTTCTCCAAGCTGATCAAAATAGCCTTCGGGAACGGTAAAGGGAATTCTCGTTCCGTACTGAGTCTTCAATGCCTCGTCATTCTCCATCTCGTTTGTGATTTTTCTTTAAGACGAATGCTCACTAAAAAAGTTTAGATGGGAACAAAAAATGGTTTTCCTGGACGTTGTGGGCAACAGAACTTCTGAATCAAACCACCAAAAGTCAAAAGGTAATACTCTCGAAGCCGGACTTCGGTGGGTTCCCCTATCGGCAGAACGAGAAAGCTGTGGCAAATTGTCGAGGCTTTCTTTTGCCATCCTGCAATTTATTGCTACCTTTGCAAGTAAATAGAAATGAAGCATCGTTTGAGACGGCTATATATCACCCTTGTCGGCATTCTATTGTCGCTATTGTCTGCATCTGCCCACCCAATGGATTCGGTAGAGGTCAGCTTGCTGACCTGTTCGCCTGGTTCGGAATCGTGGTCTCAGTACGGACATACGGCTGTCCGTTGGCACGATAAGCGGGCAGGCGGCATGGACGTGGCAATTAACTACGGTGTGTTCTCGCCCGACGCGCCCCACTTCGTGCTTCATTTCATTCTCGGGCAGACCGACTACCAGTTGGGTGTGGTACCTTTTGAGTTGTTTTGTGTGCAGTACCAATATGAGAAACGCTCGGTTTGTGAGCAGGTTCTTAACCTTGACAACGCAGACAAGCAGTCAATATTCAATGCGCTGCGAGTAAACATGCGTCCTGAAAATGTGGTTTACCGTTACAATTTCTTTTATGACAACTGTACAACCCGCGCCCGTGACCTGCTTGTTCGTCATCTTCACGGACAGGTGACCTATCCATCCGCACGCCGCACTAACGATTCGTTTAGAGCGATGATACACGAGTGGAATAGAGTTACACCCTGGACGCAGTTTGGTGAGGATATTTTGCTGGGCGTAAATGCTGACCGCCCAACCGTAAAGTCACAGCAACAGTTTCTGCCTGAGCATCTCAGAGAAGATTTTGCCCGTGCCACCTACAAAGGAAAGCCGCTGGTTCGAATTACACGCGAGGTAGTTCTCGCGAAAAAAGAAGAACCCAAGAAAACTTTTGCTCCTACCCCTCTTTTATCTGCGATCGCATTATTGTTGCTTTCCATGGTCGTCTGGATGATAGAATGGAAGACGAAGAAGATTTTCTGGGGTTGGGATTTACTGCTAATGCTTTCTTCGGGTTGTGTGGGTTTACTCTTGACTGTGATGTTGTTCTCACAGCATCCTTGCGTGAGTCTGAATCTCCTGCTTTTCATATTCAACCCTCTCCCCCTTCTTTTCGCCGTTCGCACGACGCGGCGCACGCTTGCTCGTAAGTCCGATGGCTGGTGGACAGTTTGGGCATGCTTGATTGTTATCGGACTTTTTGGCAGAGCCTTACAGTATTATCCTCCCGCAATAATCGTTGTGGCATTTGTTTTGCTCTTGAATAGCGTTATACATCCTCTCTTGCAGAGGCATTCGGGTAGTTTGCCCATTCACAACTGAAGAATGGAAAAGATGATGATGAATCGCTATATCACCGCCTTGTTAGTTGTTCTGACAACAACTGGCATCGAGGCACAGGTTTACCAGTCGGCAATCAAGGCTGCTCGAGGTGGTGAAGTAGCCCTTGAGGAGCTGTGTCGGCACAGCGCATTTCAAGGGAGGGAAGCTGAGCTTCGGTCATTTTTCAAGGCTATCAAAAGCGTGCAGGAATGCGACGACCATGAATTGACGCGTGTCTCTTGTGGTATGCAAGGAAATCTGATTGCTTCTATAACTTTTCTTGCTACACGTCAGGTGGTGTCTGAAAAGAGCAGGGGAGCGTTGCTAAAGCCTGCACACATCACTTGCATTCAAATTCGTGCGCCAAGTTTCTGATTCTTCTTCCGCTTGCCAAGGGTCTGATGGCCTTTGGCTTGTCCGCTTACAGTGGACATTTGGGGCGTTATGCCCATTATTTAAAGTAAAAAACAAAAGAATCAGAAAACAAAACAATAATGAATATCAATAAATTCTTAAAATCCATTTTTGGCGACAAGGCATCGCGTGACATGAAGGCCATTCGCCCGTTGGTGGAGAAAGTCAAGGCTGCTTATCCTTCCATCAAGCAGTTGAGCAACGATGAACTCCGCGCAAAGACGCAGGAGATAAGGCAGCAGGTGCGCGATGCAGCCAAATCGCAGCGTGAGGAAATAGCTAAACTTAAATCAACCATCGAGGACACACCGCTCGATCAGCGCGAAGCCATTTTCAACCAGATAGACAAGTTAGAGAAGGAGTCACTTGATCGCTATGAGGAGGCACTTAATGAAGTGATGCCTGTGGCCTTTAGTATTGTCAAGGACACCGCACGTCGTTTTGCGGAAAATGAGGAAACCATTGTCACGGCAACAGATTTCGACCGCGAGTTGGCTGCTGATCCCACCAAAGACTTCATCACCATTGATGGCGATAAGGCTATCTACCACAATCATTGGACAGCGGGAGGCAATGACCAGAAGTGGGAGATGATACATTATGACGTGCAGATTTTCGGTGGCGTTGTGCTTCATCAGGGCAAGATAGCCGAGATGGCAACAGGTGAGGGTAAAACCTTGGTGGCGACGCTCCCCGTTTTCCTTAATGCCTTGACGGGCAACGGAGTGCATGTCGTTACAGTTAATGACTATTTGGCTAAGCGTGACTCTGAGTGGATGGGGCCGCTTTATGAGTTCAATGGCCTCTCCGTCGATTGCATCGACAAGCACCAGCCCAATAGCGAAGCGCGTCGCCGTGCATACCAAGCCGACATTACCTTTGGTACCAACAATGAGTTCGGCTTTGACTATCTGCGTGACAATATGGCCATGTCACCAGCCGACCTCGTCCAGCGTCAGCACAACTTCGCTATCGTTGATGAGGTGGACTCTGTGCTGATAGACGATGCTCGGACACCACTGATTATAAGCGGACCTACGCCCAAGGGCGATGACCAAATGTACGAGGAGTACCAGCCGTTGGTACAGAAACTCTATGAGGTGCAGCGCAAGCAGGCTATCGAGTTGCTTGCCGATGCGCGGCATAAGATTGCCGACGGTATGAAAGAGAGCGACAACAAAAAGAAGGCGCAGCTCATGGAGGAGGGCTTCTTGTCTCTTTATCGTTCTTACAAGGCGTTGCCCAAAAATAAGGCACTCATCAAGTTCCTCTCTGAGGATGGCATCAAGAGTGGCATGCTGAAGACAGAGGAATACTATATGGCCAACAATAATCGCGAGATGCCCAAGGCCGTAGAGCCTCTTTACTTTGTGGCCGACGAAAAGCTGAACTCCTGTGACCTTACCGACAAGGGTACGGCTTGGCTCGCAGCGCAGGTTCACGACGACAAGCTGTTCGTCCTGCCCGACATTACATCAGAATTGTCACAGCTTGAAAAAGAAAAGGAGGACAAAAAACTCGACGAACAGGCATACGTTGACAAGAAAGACGAGCTGATGGCTTACTATGGAGTGCAGAGCGAGCGCGTCCATACGTTGCAACAGTTGCTCAAAGCCTACACGATGTTCACCAAGGATGATGAGTATGTCATCATGGACGGCGAGGTAAAGATCGTCGATGAACAGACGGGGCGTATTATGGAGGGTCGCCGCTGGAGCGATGGACTGCATCAGGCGGTGGAAGCCAAGGAGCACGTGAAGGTGGAGGCAGCCACCCAGACCTTTGCTACCATCACGTTACAAAACTACTTCCGTATGTATCACAAGCTCTCGGGCATGACCGGTACAGCCTCTACTGAGGCAGGGGAGTTTTGGGATATCTACAAATTGGACGTCGTAGAGATACCTACTAATCGTCCTGTCATCCGCAAGGATATGGACGACCGCGTTTATAAGACGGCACGGGAAAAGTACGCCGCCGTTATCGAGGAGGTCGAGGAGATGCGAGTTTCCGGCCGTCCAAGCCTTGTTGGAACGACATCGGTGGAGATATCGGAGTTGTTGAGCAAGATGCTTAAAATGCGTCATATTCCACATCAGGTGCTCAATGCGAAGTATCACCAGCAGGAAGCCAATATCGTCGCCGAGGCGGGTAAGAGTGCTATGGGGACGGTCTATGTCTGTTCTGATGGAAAGGCTTACACCGATAAGTTATCAGCAAGCCGACACCAGCAGAAGTTGATTAAGGATGCTGAAGACAAGGTGAAAGGAAGCGACTCTTCCCTTATAGGGCAGGATGCACAGCAGCTTATCAAAACAGAGGAGCGATTGCTTGGAGCAGTGACTATTGCCACCAACATGGCTGGCCGTGGTACGGATATCAAGCTATCTCCTGAGGTGAAGGCAGCTGGTGGACTGGCTATTATAGGTACAGAGCGACATGAGAGCCGCCGTGTTGACCGGCAGCTTCGAGGCCGCGCAGGCCGTCAGGGTGACCCTGGTTCTTCTGTGTTCTATGTATCGCTGGAAGACAAGTTGATGCGTCTTTTCGGTTCAGAGCGTATTGCTAAGGTAATGGACAAGCTCGGGTTTGAGGAGGGAGAGCGTATAGAAAGCTCCATGATCTCAAGCAGTATCGAGCGTGCACAGAAGAAAGTAGAGGAGAACAACTTCGGTATCCG
>DLLX01000083.1:5712-6456 GCA_002479145.1 Prevotella sp. UBA7551
GATGAACAAGCAACGCACCGTCATCTACGAAAAACGCCGCCATGCTTTGATGGGAGAGCGTATAGGAATGGACATCAGCAATGTCATTTGGGATCGTGTGGTTAATATTGTTACCAATAATGACTACGAGGGTTGCAAGGAGAACTTCCTCAAGGTGCTTGCCATGGAGTGTCCGTTCACAGAGCAAGAATTTACTGGCGGAAAGCTCGAGGAGCTGGAGGAACACGCCTTCGAGGCTGCTATGACGGCATTTCAGCGTAAGATGGAACGAATCCAGACTGTCGCCTGGCCGATAATTAAGCAGGTATATGAGGAGTCTGGAGCGCTCTATGAGCGAATCATGGTACCCATCACCGATGGTAAGCGAGTTTACAATATTCCCTGTAATCTCAAGGAGGCTTACGACTCGGAGGGCAAATCGGTTGTCAAACAGTTTGAGAAGGTGATCCTGCTTCATATCATAGACGATGATTGGAAGGAGAACTTACGACTTCTTGATGAGTTGCGTCATTCCGTTCAGAATGCCAGCTATGAACAGAAAGACCCGCTTTTGGTCTTTAAACTGGAGAGTGTTAAGCTCTGGGACAACATGATTGATGACATGAACAATCGGACTGCGAGTGTACTGATGCGTGGCCAGATACCCGAAACGCAGCCCGCCGACCAGGTGCAGGAGGCTGCACCTGAGGAGCATAATCAGCGTTACACCGAGCAGAAGCGCGACCTTGATGCGGAGCGTGAGGC
>DLLX01000083.1:6572-9328 GCA_002479145.1 Prevotella sp. UBA7551
GATCCTTGCCCTTGCGGAAGTGGCAAGAAGTTTAAGAATTGCCATGGCCGTGGTTTGTGATATTTGTCTCGCTACATGGACAGCGTGTTCTTTATAAACTGAATGAAGCGTTGGGAAAAGAACCGACAGCATCCCCATGGTTAGGTATTTCCATGAATAAGAAAGAAAGCTCGTATCGTAATGACGAGCTTTTTTTTGTACCTTTGCATAAGAGAAAAAACAAAATTGACAAGATGAAACTATCAGAACTCAAAACAGGAGAGAAAGGAGTCATTGTCCGCGTTAGCGGTCATGGAGGCTTTCGGAAGCGTATTATTGAGATGGGATTTGTCAAGGGCAAAGAGGTAGAGGTGCTGTTGAATGCCCCACTCAAAGATCCTGTGAAGTATAAGGTGATGGGTTACGAAGTCAGCCTTCGCCACAGCGAGGCTGAGCTCATCGAAGTCATCTCTCTGGATGAGGCTCGTAGTTTGGAAATGAAAGGAAAGGGGACCTCTCAGACACCCTTCGAGGACGACGAACAATCGCCCGACGACAAACTGCTCACACCACAACAGTTGGAGGATGCGGTGATGAAGAAGCGCCGTCACATCAATGTTGCACTTGTCGGCAATCCCAATTGTGGTAAAACGTCTCTTTTTAATTTCGCCTCAGGGGCACATGAGCGGGTTGGAAACTATAGCGGTGTAACAGTTGATGCCAAAACAGGCTATGCCGAATATGAGGGGTATCACGTTGAACTGGTTGATTTGCCTGGCACCTATTCTCTCTCCGCTTACTCACCCGAAGAGCTTTATGTGCGCAAACAGCTTGTGGAGCATACGCCAGACCTGGTTATCAACGTCATCGACACAAGCAACTTGGAGCGCAATCTTTATCTGACTACCCAGTTGATAGACATGCACATCCCGATGGTTTGTGCCCTTAATATGTATGATGAGGCGGAGCAGCGTGGCGATTCTTTCAGCATCAGTCGGCTGTCTGAATTGTTTGGTATGCCCATGGTACCCACCGTCTTTACTACGGGGCGTGGTGTGAAAGAGCTTTTCCATGCCGTTATCACCCTTTATGAGAGCTTGGACGGTGATCATCCCGAATTACGTCACATTCATATCAACCATGGGCATGAGATTGAAAATGGTATCAGAGACATGCAGGAGCACCTCAAGAAGGAATTAGATCTGCGTCAGCGCTACTCTACACGCTACCTGGCTATCAAGCTTTTGGAGCATGACAAAGAGGTGGAGGACTACATATCGACTATGCCCGATGCCAAAGAAATCTTTGCACACCGAGATCATGCTGCTGCTCGCGTGAAGGAAGAGACGGGTGAGGACAGCGAGACTGCCATCATGGATGCAAAATATGGTTTTATACATGGCGCATTGAAGGAAGCTGGGTACGAGACGGGAAACAAGAAAGACACTTATCAAACGACCCATGCCATCGATAACCTGCTTACCAACAGGTATATTGGATTTCCAATTTTCTTTCTCCTACTGTTAATCATGTTTACCTCCACCTTCCTTATTGGTCAATACCCGATGGGTTGGATGGAAGATGGTGTGGCGTGGTTGGGAGACATCGTTTCCAAAGGATTGCCAGAAGGACCAGTAAGGGACTTGTTGGTCGATGGAATCATTGGTGGCGTGGGCGCAGTGGTGGTCTTTTTGCCACAGATTCTCATTCTCTATTTCTTTATCTCTTTCATGGAAGACTGTGGCTATATGGCGCGTGCAGCCTTCATCATGGATAAATTGATGCACAAAATGGGCTTGCATGGCAAGTCATTCATACCATTGATAATGGGATTTGGCTGCAATGTACCTGCCATTATGGCAACACGAACCGTCGAAAGTCGTCGTTCACGCCTCGTAACGATGCTCCTTGTTCCGTTGATGAGCTGCGAAGCTCGCATTCCTGTATATGTAATGGTTATTGTGGCGTTCTTCCGCCCATCGCAACAGCCGCTGGTCATGATGTCACTCTATCTTTTGGGCATCTTGATGGCGGTGGTCCTAAGCAAACTTTTCACCAAATTCTTGTTCAAGGGTGAGGACACCCCCTTTGTGATGGAGCTTCCTCCCTACCGTTTTCCGACTTGGAAAGCAGTTGGCCGGCACACTTGGGAAAAGGGTAGGCAGTACTTGAAGAAGATGGGAGGCATCATACTTTGTGCCACGATAATCGTTTGGGCTCTTGGTTACTTCCCCCATAACACTCATCTTTCAGAGGAAGCCCAGCAGGAACAAAGCTATATCGGACAGATTGGTCAAGCTATTGAGCCTGTATTTGCACCTCAAGGTTTCAACTGGAAACTTGACATTGGGCTTGTAGCTGGTGTAGGGGCAAAAGAGGTTGTGGCCTCGACGATGGGTGTACTCTACAACAGCAACAGTGAGAAATTTCGCTCGGAGCTTCAGCACGATGTGGCTTTACAACATGGCATCAGCTATAATGCGGCTGGACCACTCACTACACTAACGGCCTATTGCTTTCTCCTTTTTGTCCTACTCTACTTCCCATGCATAGCCACCATAGCGGCAATCAAGGGAGAGACAGGCTCTTGGCGGTGGGCTTTGTTTGCAGCGGGTTACACTACCATGTTGGCTTGGGTGGTCAGTGCGGTTGTCTTCCAGGTTGGTCGCCTCCTTTTGGTGTGATCTTTAGAGTACAATCTTCTGTAAATCAATAGGGTTGTTCCATGCTCTTTTGCTTGTGTGAGCATGGGGCAACTCTATTTTTTGTTCTTTTTA
>DLLX01000004.1 GCA_002479145.1 Prevotella sp. UBA7551
TTTACCCCATCCGCGAGAAGCAGTTTGCCCCCCATCTCTACGGGTTGAACTACCACCGGTGGAAGATTTGCGCCCCCGCCCGGCGGAAAGGCGAGGCGCTGGGGCTGCCCTTGTATCGTTTCTTGGCCGGGCCGCTCGTCCGCCGCTTCGGAAAGGCGTGGTATGACGAGCTGTGTCAGGTGGCCAAAGAGCTGGGCTTTTAGTCTGTCCACAGTGCTGTCAGGGGATGATTTCCGCCCTTGGGACTGCCCATTCCCGCCAGTTCTTACCGCTATACTTAGTAGGGCACGATGACAATCGTGATGCTTGCGCTGGGCATGTAGGACGGATTGTCATATTTCAGCATATAGATGCGGGTGCCCTGCTTGTTGTCCGTGACGAGCGTCATGGTGGTCTGGCCGTTCTTTGTGTTGGTCACAGTGTGCCGATGCCGCTTTGCCTCGCGCTTGAAGCCGCTGATAAACCTCTTCGCATTGACCCCATCCACGTGCAGTTGCTTCACCACTTTCTTCACCCTTCGGGTCTTTGGGTCGCGTTCCACGGCCGATGTGAATCTCGAACCTCCCACGGTGGAGTATTCTTCCACCATGTTGTCGATGCTGTTTTGCGCCCTCATGGGTGGCGTAAGCAGCAGTATCCATGCGATCAATAGGATAAGCCTATAATTCATTTTGTCCTTCCTTTCTTCCTTAGTTTCTCAATATGTCCTTGAGCCGCTGCCTTTCGGCCGGGTCTCCTACGCTCTCGAGCACCTCCTGCTCGGCTTTCTCGATGACCTCCTCGCCATCCGCCTGCCGCTCAATCTGGTGTCCATCAGCGAGCGTCTTGCGTATGTCGTCCTTGATTTCCACCAGGTCGTCGCACCGTTTGCCGTCCACAATCGTGTAGCTTCCGCCGTAAAGTTGTGCCAACCGTTGCTCCTCCTGCTGTCTGTACGTCCACATTCCGCCCACAACGAGCAGTGCGGCGGCCGCCGTTCCCACAGCCATGCGCACCCATCGGCGTGTCCAAATGGGCTTCATGCGTTTCCTTACGGCCTTTTGAGGGGGCGGAAGCACCGCCAAGTCGCGGAAGTATTCGGCGTAGGGAAGCAGTGCTTCGCTGACCTGCTTCGTCCGTGAGAAGTAGTCGTAGAGCCGCTTCTCCTCGTCGAGCGTGGTGTTTCCGTCGAGGAAACGAATGACCAAATCCTTTAATTGTTCTTCTTGCATGATGCGGAATGATATTGTTTGAGAATGGTTTGGCGCGCTCTGCTCACCGTTTTGCGCACCGACTCGGGCGTAGTGCCTACGATTTCGGCAATGTCGGCGTACTCCATGCCCTCCATGTGGCGCAGCCTGAAGACCGTTTGTTGCAGGGTGGGCAACCTGTTGAGCAGCCCGACCACCCTTTCGTAACGTGCGTCGGTTTCCTTTGTGGGCGCTTCCACGGCCAGATGCTCCACCGTCACGGTGCGTTTGCGCCTCCTCAGCCCGTCGATGGCGAGGTTTCTGACGAGCACGAAGGCCAGCGGGGCTATCGGCATGTGCAGGTTGTCGCGGATTTGCCACAGCCGGAGGAGCACGTCCTGCACGATGTCCTCCGCCCAGTCGGCCGCTCCCGTGTGTCGTTGGGCAGCGGCCAGCAGGCTGGGGCGCAGCCTTCGTGCCTCTTTTTTGAATAGCGTCTCTTCCATTATGGCATGTTTCCGTGTGACGTCAGGGGCTGGGTAGCGGTGGCAATTAGTAGCAATTCAGTCCCTTGGTGCTGATTTTCCCCATGCCGCCGTTCTTGATTTCGGTCTGGTCGGCAGTGCCTTTGAGCTTCATGGTGGCCACACCCGTGTTGCTGGCTTCCAGAATCTTGCAGTCAACCTGTGCGGTAAACTTTCCCACGCCGCTGTTATCGAAGCTGGCTTTTGTGCCTTTGAAGTCCAGATTCGTCGTTCCCGAGCCCGAATTTTGCACCTCAAGCTCCTCGCCCGCAATGGTTGCGTCTATCGTGCAGACCCCACTGATGTCCAGTTGCGTCTCGTTGCATTTCAGGTCGGGCAGCTTTATCTGGCATACCCCTTTCGATTCCACTTCCAGTTTCGGCACGTTGAGGTGCTCGGCGGTAAAGGAGCACACCCCCGACAGGTCCAGCTTGCGCAGCGAAGGGGCTGTGATGTAGAGGTCCACCTCCTGCTGTGCGCTGTGGCTACCGTCCAGTTCACCGATATATACACGGTTTTTCGGTCCCACACTATACTGTCCCTTGGGGTATTTTCCCCATGTTGTCCTGAGCTTCAGGCATCCATTGTGTGTGGAGACCTCAAGAAAGTTGAGGTCTCCTTGGCGCAGTTTGGCCACGACTCGGGTCTCGTTGCCCTGCGTAAAATAGATGTGTGCCACCGTAGAGCAGTCAATCTTGTCGAAGTGATCCACTTTGTACTCCCGCGTGCTCGACGAGTTGTCGTCCTTTCCCTGTGTGTTCTGTTCCCCTATATTGGGCGACAGGCTCGCCGTGAGGGGTTGCAGGTTGTTGGCGGGCAGCTGCTTGGACAAGGTGTTGAGGCCGTGTTGGCAGGCGGATGAGGCTCCGCTGAAAAGCAGCGCGGCAAGCAAGGTGATGAATGTCTTCTGTTTCATAATTCCTAAGTTTTTTGTTTGACTTCTGCCCTTAGTACGCACAGCGCGCCATTTTGTGACATAAAAATACGATTATTTTTTTGCAAGCACGGCAAGTCCGCTCTAATTCGCGTCGCCAGCGGTGTGTCTTCGGGCATTAAGGAGCGATAATCCTGCACTGATCCTCAAACCGAAATCGACAAAGAAAGCGAGGAATGTTCTACCTTTCCGACGAAACCCAATGATGGAATTGGGATAATTCCTGCGTTGTCCTATTGTGGAAGCGGGAGAAAGTGGTGGTTATTATTCTTTACAAAAGCATCCATCGCCCATCCTTGCCGGTGTGTTTGCGTGCAGATGCCATTGATTTTGAATGGTAATAGGGCCGGTATGGCGTTGCCATTCAGCCCCTTTTGCATCCTAATATAGCCCCTTTTACAAGCCAATATGGGCTGAATTACAAAGTGTTGATAATCAGTATGTTATATTGCTATATTTGGCTTACTGATCCATCGTAAGCCTTATTTTCTGGATTAAAACCTTGTGCAAGTGTGTTTGGACTGGCTCTGAAATATTATTACATTCGTGCGGTGTGGTAAACCGCCTGTGCCTTGCTTCGCACCCTGTATATCCAGAATCCCGTTTTAAGCATGGTGAGCACGGCGTAGGGCAGAAGAGGATGCGTTTATGCCTGTGCGCCCTTCACCATTTTCGTTCGGTCGTCATTCAGAAGGTGACGTAATGTCGCAACCGCTCGATGGCTTCGGGTGGGAAATCCTTGCGTAAGAGGCGCAGTTGGTCAAGGCTTCGCAGCGGGCCTTTCAGCCTTCGGTAGTCGCAGATGGCCTTGGCCTGAAAGTAGTTGATGTAAGGATGCCGGCGCAACTGGCTCAGCGAGAGCTGGTTGAGGTTGAGTTTGGTGGTCCTCTCTGCCTTCAGGGTAAGGAAGGGGAGCGACTCGACGGGGAAATCTTCGAGGTCTCGCAGCTGGCTGACGCTGTAAAACCCGCCCAGCCGGCTTCTGTAGCCCACGATGCGGCGTGCCCAGCCGGAGCCTATGCCCGGTATCTTCTTCAGAAGTGAAGTGTCGGCGGTGGCAAGGTCTATTTGCTCGCCCGCCTTTAGTTTCACGGGGAAGCGCGTAGTGTCGCGGTCGTACTCCTTGTAGGGGACGTAATGGTCGCTCGCCTTGTACGCCTCGTAGCGCTCTCGCGCCTCCTCGGCTCGCGACTTGAATAGGGTATAGGCCGGCTGATAGTCGTCACCGATGCGTATGTAGGGCTCCAGCTCCTCATATTGCTTGCGCGTCATGCCGTAGAGCCGTCCGAAATCGTGGGGCGTGCGGTAGACTCCGCCCTTGGCCCGGTACTTGTAGATGGCGCGTACCTGCCAAGGCTGCAGTCCAAGGCGCAGGAGTTGTGTGCTGTCGGCGGTGTTGGGGTCGAAAGGAAACAGCTCTACCTTTCGCCCGTCTGGTGTCTGGTAGGCGTAATATGGCGGGGCTTCCCTTCCTTTTCCACGTCTCTGGGTCTGTCTGGTGGCCAGACTGTCGGCGGCAGAGAGCGTGGTCTCGTCGCCGCTGTTGCCCGTCAGGTGAATCAGCAGGACAATGACGGCAGCTAATGCAAGGAGGAAGGAGAGTGCCTTGCGGTCGGATTTGTGGAGCAGAAAGAGGTGGGAAAGTCGCATAGGGGGTGGTCAATGGTGGTTGAGGCCGTTGGGCGGGTGTGTCGAAGCGATACCCTTCCCCCTCCCGATGTGCGGGATAGGGGAGGGTAGGTGTTGGCTATTCTCTCAAAGCCTCGATGAAGTTGCGTGCCGGGTTGGCATACATGGTGAGCAGTCGCTCGCGCAAATACTCCTCGTCCTTGTTGGGAATCTTGATTTTCGCCAGCTGACTTTGCAAGTACAGGTTGAACTTTTTCACGTCCTCCTCGGTGTAATGGTCGGTGTGTTCGGTTCCGTCCAGCTCGTCCATGGCGATGTAATTGTTGGGATAGAGGCGGTAGTTGCGGTGAATCTCGTGGTCGATGTGGGCGCAAATGTTGTCGAGCAGGTCCGATTTGTTGAGCTTTTGCTCGCGCAGACTGTCGAGATAGCCGTCAATGCTGGGGGCGACTTGATAGTGGATCTTCCCCTTCAGTCCGAGGATTCCCGTCCTCATGCTCACAATATCGTCATAAGGGCCTTTCTTCCAGTTGGGGTCGTCGCGCTTGAGCTGATATTCCTGAGCCTTGAGGAAGTCGCATGGGTCGTACTCATAGCTGATGGCCAGTGGCACGATGTGCAGTTCGGCGAGCCGTTCGATTACGTCACCCTCTCCTCCGAGGGCCAACATCTTCAGTATTCCTTTCTGCGTGCGGTCGTTGGAGTCCTTTGCGCGGCCCTCACGCTGCGCAATCCAGAGGTTTTGTCGCTTCTCCGCGATGGCGAAGTGCATGTAGCGGGATAGTTTTTGGCTTGCCTGCAGCCGCTCGCGCGCCATGAGTCCGCGCTTGACGATGAACGACTTGTTGAGCCTCACCACGTCGAGCACCCATGGAATGGACAGCAGGTTGTCGCCAATGGCTATCTCGCAGGTGGTCTCGAAGCCGTGATCGATGAGCAATACGTCGAGTAAGGCCGAGTCGAGGACGATGTCTCTGTGGTTGCTCATGAACGTATAGTTGTGCTTGTTGTCTATGTCCGTCACGTCCATGTCCAGCCCTGTGCTCGCCTTGGAGATGAGTTTCTTCAGGAATCGGTAGGCGAAGACGAGCTGGAAGTCCATGTTCGTCTTGCATTCGTGCATCTTCTGGGCAATGGTCTCCGCTGTTGCCTCGGGGAAAAGAAACTTGACCATCTGGAGAAACTGCTGGTTTTTCATCAGCCGGTCATACACTGCGGGCAACTCTTCCGGCTCATAAGGTCGGATGTCGTTAAATTCTTCGGGGATAACCATAATGAAATCGTAATTGAAAGGTTTTTGTATAGGTGGGTGTCATGTGTCCCGTTGTCTCCCCGCCCTGTTAGGTTCAGGGTGGGGAGAGGGGTGTTCGTTAGAATTGATTCTCGATGATTTCGGTCAGTACATCCTTGATTTCGAGTCCCGCAGCGCGCACTTGCTGAGGGATAAAGCTCGTTGCCGTCATGCCAGGCGTGGTGTTCACCTCCAGCATATTGATGACTTCGTTGCCCTTTGCGTCGTGGGTGATGATGTAGTCGATGCGGATCAGTCCGTTGGCATGGAGAATATCGTAGATGCGGCTGGTGGTTTCCGTGACCCGCTGCGCCGTTTCGGGGCTGATTCTGGCTGGTGTGATTTCGTTGACGTGGCCGTTGTACTTCGCGTCATAGTCGAAAAACTCGTTGCTCGTGACGACTTCGGTGATGGGGAAAGGCACGCTGTGCTCCTTGGTCTTGTAGATTCCCTGCGTGATCTCCGTCCCATCGAGGTAGGATTCGACCATCACCTCGCTGCTTTCCATGAAAGCGACGCGCAGAGCGGGCGGCAACTGGTCGGCATTCTTCACCTTCGACACGCCGAAACTGCTCCCGTCGTTGGCCGGTTTGACAAAGCAGGGCATGCCGAGGCGCTTGGCAATCGCCTCTTCGTCGTACTCTTCGCCGCGTCGGAGCAGCACACTGTCGGCCACATGGATTCCATAGCTGGACAGATAGCGGTTCAACACAAACTTATCAAACGTCATTGCCTCGACCAGCACGCCGCTTGTGGAGTAGGGAACGTGTATTAAGTCGAAGTAACCCTGCATGGGACCGTTCTCTCCAGGCTGTCCATGTATGGTGATATAGGCGTAGTCGAAGACGACTACCGTGCCGTCGGCTTTGACAAACGAGAAGTCGTTGCGGTCAATCTTTGCCTCCTCGCCTCCGGGAAGCTGCACGCGCCAGTCGGTTCTGCGCACGTCCACGATGTAGACATCGTAGCGTTCCTTGTCGAAAAAGGAGTAAAGTCCCTGGGCTGAGCGCAGGGAAACATCGTGCTCGGAGGAGTCTCCGCCACACACGATGGCAATAGTTCTCTTTAAGTTTTTCATCTTTATGATCTGTGTCTTATTTTTCTTGTTGAGTAATCGGGCCGTCCTTCTCCTGCCTTGTGTCCTTATGGCTCGGCAAAGGTGTCCTGTGTTGTCCCTCCGATGTATGTCCGCCACTTGGCGATGAGTTGCTCCATGTCGGATGGCAGGGGTGATGTGAAGTCCATCTGCTGCCCTGTCGAGGGGTGGACGAAGCCCAGTGTGCGGGCGTGCAGAGCCTGTCTGGGGCAGATGCGGAGGCAGTTCTGTATGAACGCCTTGTAGGTGCTGCTGCGCTGTCCGCGCAGAATCTCCGTACCGCCATAGCGTGCGTCGCCGAAGAGAGGATGCCCAATGTGGCGCATGTGGGCGCGTATTTGGTGCGTTCTTCCCGTCTCGAGGACACATTCCACGAGCGTTGTGTAGCCAAACCGCTCGATAACGCGCCAGTGGGTCACCGCCGGCTTGCCCGTTTCTGAGCCGGAAGGAAACACTGCCATGCGCAGCCGGTCGCGTGGGTCACGCGCAATGTTGCCCTCGATGCGCCCGCTATCCTCGGTGAAGTTGGCCCAAACGAGCGCGACATAGCTCCTATGGGTGGTCTTATGGAAGAACTGCTTGCCCAATATCGTCTTGGCCTCAGGGGCTTTGGCCACTACCAGCAGTCCGCTGGTGTCCTTGTCGATGCGGTGGACCAGCCCTACCTCGGGGTTGTTTGCGTCAAACGACGGCACGTTCCGCATGTGCCACGCCACGGCATTGATGAGAGTGCCGTGGAAATTGCCTGCTCCTGGGTGCACGACCATGCCCGCCGGCTTGTCGACGACCATCAGTTGGTCGTCCTCATAGACGATGTTGAGCGGTATGTCCTCTGCCACGATGCTCGTGTCGTGCTTGGGCTGGTGGAGCATAAGGGTGATGACGTCGCCCGGGCGCACCTTGTAGTTGCTCTTCACGGGCACGCCGTTGGCGTGAATGGATCCCGCGTCGGCGGCTTTCTGAATGCGGTTGCGGCTGGAATGCTGCATTCTGACGAAGAGATACTTGTCGATGCGCTCCGGCTCCTGCCCTTTGTCGACCTCTACGCGGAAGTGTTCGTAGAGCTGTCCCGTGCCGTCTGGCAGCTCCCCTTGAGCCGTGTCGTCGTCAAGGTCCAGCAACTCGTCGTCGATTTGTTCTTCTTCCATTTCCTTATACCTTATCTATATATGCGCGTGAGGACCGCTTCCGGTGGGTGGCATCTCTTAGTCGGTCCAGCCGGATGGCCTTACTCTCCCGACGACGGCACGTCACCGGAGATGATTTCGTCCCCCGGCCGTACCTCGTCGATGGGCACTTCGAGGATTTCGTAGTCCTCCTCATAGACGGGCACTTCCTCTTCCACCTCCTCATAATCATCATCCTGCTGCCCGTTGTCGAGCGTGTCGGCCGGCAATCTCGTCCCATCGCCTACCTGTATGACGATTTTTGCGTCGGCCGAGACCCGCTCGCCGGCCTCTACCCGCCTGCCATTGACGATGATGGCATACACCCAGTCTTTCTCTCCGGGCGTGTACTGCGGCTCGACGGTCTTGAATCCCATGGCCAGCAGGGTGGCACGCGCCTCGCGATAGGAGCTGTTGTCGGCCAGGTCGGGCATGGTGAGCATGGGAGGAGTGGCGGCGTTGATGGTCACATAGACGATGTGGGTCGCCTTGATGCGCTTTCCCTGCCCCGGACTTTGCTCCAGCACGCAGCCCGGCGGCATCGCCTTGACGTAGCTGGTGTCCTGAACGACGAGTTGAAGCCCGGCTTCCGAGATCTTCTTCTCAGCATCTTCGATCTGCATGCCTACGACATTGGGCACGACAATCGACTCGCCATGATGGGTATAGTAGTCCAACCCATACTTCACTCCGATGAAAAGCATGGTGATGACGATGGCGATGGCAACGATATTGCCCAAAACATAGGAGCTGAAAAGATTGCCGAAAAAGTTCTTAACCGTCATTCCGTTATCTATATATTGGGTACAAAGTTAGCAATAAGTTTAGAAACTGAGCAACAAAATGCTTTAAAAATCCTTTATTGTTACGCAATGAAACCTCTACTTTCGCTTTGTCAACTTTCGTAGCACAATCCTCAAGTTTGGCAGAGAGAAGCCATTGGGGAGGGGGTGGAAAATATCTTGACGATTGATATAGGTCAAAAAGGTAGTAGTCCAAGCGTTTTTTTAGGAGGGAAAAAGTCCGTCAGCAGCAGAATAATATTTACCTTTGCATTGTCAATAGCAATAAATTGGTTTGATAGTAATTGATTTTTTATAGGTTTTAGTTGTTAAATTTTAAGGTAAAAGGCGGGCAAGCGAGCCTGTTTTACACTTGAAAATAGGTGTGAGTAGTTTGAAAAGGTGATTGGATTGTATTACAACACGGATGACCTCTTCCGCTAAGCGGTGGGATTGCGCTGGGAGGTGCGGCCTGCAAGCAATGGCGGGATCAAAGAGGTGGGGGCTTTAGGCCCTGAAACGGGCAGGGTGCAGTAGCGTCCTGCCCGTTTTCGCATCTGTCGGAGGCGCATTCCTCCGGCCTTGTTTACTGCGGTCCCAGTGAGATGGGGCGCAATGACAAAGTGATAGGGCCGATATTGCCTTGCCATAAAGCCCCTATGGCAACACAAAAGAGGCACTATTGCACGCTGATTTGGGCTGAATCGCAAAACCCTCCAGTTTTTAACCTTAGTTAACATATCGTGTAAGCAAAGTTAGTAAAAATGATAACATTTTGCTTGTGATGGTTGACACATTGCTATTGTCGTGTTATGTGCAACCTTTTATAGTGAGGATGGGTCTCAAGGCCAATGCCCTTCAGAACTTAATTTTGGCCGTAAATGATAGTCATCGTATGCTAACCGACTGCAAAATTAACATACTGTGCTTGGGAAATTTTGCTGCTCAACGGAATATTCGTAACTTTGTGGGTATGGAAAACAGAAAAAACAAACTATTACTAACCCTCTTTCTCTTGTTTCTTGTGGGCATGAGGAGTGTGGGAAAGGGCATTGCGACCGCGCCTTACCGCAACCCCAAACTTCCCGTCTCACAGCGTGTGGCCGACCTCCTTGGGCGCATGACCCTTGAGGAGAAGGTGGGACAGCTGCGCTGTGCGCTTGCCTGGGACTACTGGGAGCGCAAAGACGGGCGCATTGTGGTAGCTGACCGCTTCAAAAAGGATTTGGCCGACGGGTGCATTGGGATGCTTTGGGCGACCTACCGTGCCGACCCCTGGACACGGAAGAGCCTGACCACCGGGCTCAACCCTGCTGATGCCGCAAAGGCAGGCAACGCCTTGCAGCGCTATAACGTCGAGCACACCCGGTTGGGCATACCCCTCTTCTTGGCCGAGGAGGCGCCACACGGACACATGGCCATCGGGACGACCGTCTTTCCCACCGGATTGGGGCTGGCGGCGACGTGGAATCCGCGGCTCGCCGAGCAGATGGGGCAGGTTGTCGGGCGCGAGGTGAGGCTGCAGGGAGGCCACATCAGCTATGGCCCAGTGATGGACTTGAGCCGCGACCCGCGCTGGAGCCGCGTCGAGGAGAGCATGGGCGAGGATCCCGTGCTGACCGCACGAATGGGTGCGGCGGTGGTGCACGGACTCGGCGGGGGCAACCTTGCGCGCCCGTACAGCACCATCGCCACGCTGAAGCACTTCATCGGCTACGGCACTACGGAGGGCGGGCAGAACGGCAGTCCCACTTTCCTCGGCGAAAGGGAAATCCGCCAGCAGTTTCTCTACCCGTTCCGCAAGGCCATCGAAGCAGGAGCACAGTCGGTGATGACCTCCTACAACTCTTTGGATGGCGTGCCCAGCACGATGGACGACCACTACCTGCGCACTGTCCTGCGTGGCGAATGGGGCTTCCGGGGCTTTGTCGTCAGCGATCTGTACAGTGTCGACGGCATCTACGGCACCCATCATGTCGCGCCGACGCTTCAGGATGCGGCCGCCTATGCGCTTAGGGCGGGAGTGGATGCCGACCTGGGGGCGCAAGCCTACGCCACGCTGGTGGAATCGGTGCGCAGCGGAAAGGTCGATGAGGCGCTGGTCGATTCCGCCTGTGCCCGCATCCTGCGGCTGAAGATGGAGATGGGGCTTTTTGAGAACCCTTACGTTGACCCGGAGAAGGCGCGTCGGGGCGTGCGGACAACTGCCGATGTGGAACTGTCAAGGCAGGTGGCACGGGAGTCGGTAACGCTCCTGAAGAACGAGCACAGTCTGTTGCCCCTTTCGCGGAGCGTGCGCGTGGCCGTGGTCGGTCCCAATGCCGACAACCGCTACAACCTGTTGGGCGACTATACCGCCCCGCAGCCCGACGAAAGCGTCGTTACCATCCTGGAGGGCATACGCTCCAAGCTGCCCGACGCACAGGTGGAGTATGTCAAAGGCTGCTCCGTCCGCGACACAACGCACGAGGACATTGCCGCCGCTGTGGCTGCAACGCGTCGCGCCGACGTGGTCGTAGTGGCCGTAGGAGGAAGCAGCGCACGCGACTTCCGCACCAACTATCAGGCCACGGGTGCCGCAGAGGCCGACACGCGCAGCCTGAGTGATATGGATTGTGGTGAGGGCTACGACCGTGCGACGCTCGGTCTGCTCGGACTGCAGGACAGGCTGCTCCGCCAGCTCAAGGCCGTGGGCAAGCCGATGGTGGTGGTCTACATCGAGGGAAGGCCGCTCGATAAGACTTGGGCGGCTGCCAATGCCGATGCGTTGTTGACCGCTTATTATCCCGGTGGGCAGGGAGGACAGGCCATTGCCGACGTGCTCTTTGGCGACTACAACCCTGCGGGGCGGCTGCCCGTGAGCGTTCCCACCAGTGTGGGACAGATTCCGGTCTATTATAATAAGAAAGCCCCCATGCCACACGACTATGTGGAGATGTCGGCCCGTCCGCTCTATGCCTTCGGTTATGGGCTGAGCTACACCACCTTCGACTATCACGGGCTGAAGGTCAGCCCACTTGGCGACAGCACAGTACGGGTGGAGTTTGACGTGACCAACACCGGTGCGCGCGATGGCGACGAGGTGGCACAGCTCTATCTGCGCGACCGGGTGGCGAGCGTGGCGCAACCCTCCATCCAGTTGAAGGCTTTTGAGCGCGCGGGCATCCCCGCCGGCACTACCCGCCACTTCGTATTCACCCTTGGAGCGGATGACCTGGCCATCGTCAATCGTGCGATGAGGCGTGTGGTGGAGCCGGGCGAGTTCACCGTCATGGTGGGATCGTCTTCCGACCGCATCCTCCTAAAGGGCAGTTTCATGGTCAACAAGGCGATAGAGTTGGAATAGCTCCGGAGCTGTTCCCTTTCTATGGGCTGCCCAGAGGTGATGAATAAAGTTGGCTGACGGATTGGCATGGAGAAGTATATGGCATACCATTTGTTGCATTATATTTGTAAACCAAAAGCAAGAGAAAACGATGATTACGGTAAAGAATGCGGGAAAGTTCCGCATGGAAATAAAGAATGACAGCGAGTTGACCCACACCGACGTGCCCACAGGAGCTGGCGGACATGGTGAGTATCCCACGCCCGTGGTGCTGCTGGCCGAGTCCTTGGCTGCTTGTGCATTGACCACCGCTGCGATGGGTGCTGCCAAGGACGGTCTGGACGCCACGGGGTGGCATGCCGAGGTGACAGGAATAGGCTTCGATGAGGGCCATGATTTGGTGAAAAGCATTGCTGTGCACTTCCATTTCGGGCAGAATGTGCCCGCAGACAAGCGCAAGCGGCTTGAGGCATTCACCCATCGGGGCTGCACGGTAGGCAACTCACTTACCGCAGAGAAAGCCTTCACGTTTGACTACGACGTGTAGTTTCTTCTCCGACACAATAACGGTCAGCCCCGCCTCCAGACCATACTGCCTGAAGGCGGGGCTGATGTTTTATGCCCTTTAACCCAAATCGGTCATT
>DLLX01000027.1 GCA_002479145.1 Prevotella sp. UBA7551
ATGATTTGGCAAAAGCCAAGCACTCTGTTGTTATTGCTGTTCCAAAAGTGAAGTTCAAATACAAACCCTATATCATGTCAACACTTGCAAACCTTCTTCATGATGGTGTTGATGTAGCTATACGCATCAAAGAAGAAGGGGCTAATGAGATGGAATTGGCAAATGCAGGAATAGATGTGGTGTGCTGTAAGGAGCAAACTCTCCAATGCGCCATCATTGACAAATCCATTGTTTGGTATGGGAACATAAACTTCTTTGGCTATAACTCTGAAACGAACAATGTCATGAGAATCGCGGACTACAGAATTGCTAATGAAATGATTGATATTCTATACTCAGACTCGGGAAAAGATGAAAACGAAGGTTAAATACGTTAAATCTCATCCTTTTCGTATCTAAACGGAATCCACATTGCCACTTTTCTACCGTTTAGAGCGTAGAATATTGATAATCAACTAATAATAAATACTCTTCTTGCAGCAGCCTCACCTCAGTGACAATTGGCAATTCCGTGACGACGATAGGCGAAGAGGCATTCCGTAATTGCAGTTCCCTCACCTCTGTGGTATTGGGTAAATTCGTGACGACGATAATGGATGATGCATTTGAAGGTTGCGGTGACATCGTATTTGAAGTGTTGTCAAGCGCGCCATTAGCCATATTGGCAGGGTGGAATACCCAAGAGGTTATCTTGGGTAAGGGATACGAAGAGTTGTATCCGACAAACTGGAGTGGGTGGATTTCATTTAAAAAGATTTACGCTAAAGACATTACACCACCTGTGATTCGTGACAGCTTTAGCGAATATCAAAAGAAAAATCTGCAGGTTATCGTCCCCACCGAAGCTCTTGAGGCATACAAGGCTGCTCCCGTATGGAAAGACTTCTGGCTCCTGGAAGGGGGTGCAGAGACCGCAGGGGTAGAGGGAGTCACACTTCCGACTGCCGATGAAGACTTGCCTGTGTATGGACTGGATGGAAGAAGAGTGAAAACTACAGTCCCTGAGCATATCTATATCAAGGGCGGAAAGAAGTTTGTTGCCCAATAAGCGAAAGGCTTTGAACAATGATTGACGATAGCTCGATCGCTTTAAACGCATAATTGCGCAAGGCATTGCCAAATATGGACAATTTAAAGTAACTGTTGTAAACTTAAAGTAGTTGCAGAATGAGTAACAAACTACTTTTACTTTTGCAATCAAAATAAAGAAGTATGGAGAAAATAGCAAGAATCTGTTGGAATACTCGTGGTTGGAGGACACCCTCGGGTAGAGAGGGCAAATCTCAGTCTGAAGACTCTTATGAGAATGAAAATGGCTTTGGATTTGAGGAGTGGATATGGGATGATTCCCGAATCTATGCCCCAGATGGTTATCACTATGGCTTTTTGCAGCCAATGAACGTGGAGAGCGGAAAGCATATAGGTGCAGTTTATGACATCCATCTATACACCATCTCGCCTTTGAAACAGAAGGTATATGTTGGTTGTCTTCATCATGCAGTAGGTGTCTCGCCAGAGGAAAGCCAGAAGGTTTATCAATATTATACGGAAAGGGGATGGATCGAGGCGATGAAGGATGAAATCCGATATGCTGGGGGAACAGTCAAGGACTTTGAGCCAGAACGGTTCTTCAATGTCAAGTTCAAGTTCCCTGAGGCAACTCTCAACCGTTCCAATATGCCCATCTTGACTTCTGATTCGATTCGTAGCTATCGATACATCCTCATGGATAAGGAAAACGACTTTGCCTTTGAGAGAGACGAGGAAGGAACGGTCAAGGTGCTTGACACAAGCTGCTTTATAAAGACAACAGAGAAGGGCGAGGTGTTAATAGACCCATTGCATAAGAAAATCCAAAATGCAGTCGCCAAGCTATTGAAAAAAGAGTATGTTCTTCCTTATGTTGAGACTGGACTTTCCGATGCGGGAGGACAACGGGTTGACATCAGGGCCATCTTCAAGGAGACAGGAGAATGGCATTATTTTGAAATCAAGACGGATTCCGCAAAGAAAAGTATCAGGGATGCATTGGGACAGATTCTTGAATATGCCCATTATCCGAACATGAAGAGAGCAACGAAGCTGTTCTTTGTCGGGCCGGACCAACCAGATGACAAGGATGTGGCCTATATGGAGTTCATCCGTAAGACTTATGGTATTCCCATTTGGTTCAGATGGTACTCCTTTGAGCAGAATAAACTCCATGATGGAATATAAAATGACCAGATAACCCATTGGCGGAATTAAGTTAATGCATACTTAATTCCGCCTATGGGTTTGTTGTTGATGAAGTTTACCTATTGCAAAATGGTAAGTGAATGGTAGTGTAGATTGAACTGTGTCAAGTTTTATATCATCAGAATGTATGCCATCCACTGCTGGTTTCAACTCATCGCAAGTCTATTACTTCAGCTCCCGGGCACTTTTTCTTACTGAATCTGAAAGTGGCATCACTTTGATTCTTAGCTTGAAAGTGGGAAAGGTTGATGGTAGTCCATCTCCCACCCTGCTGGCATTGCACCTTGACGGGAACATATCTACTGCTGACCGTAACGATGATTGTCTTCATGGCACGCGCCTTACTGGTGGCCTTCATCGTCACGACATAGCCCCGACCCGACCGCTTCATGCTCAAACGATAACCTGACGTGTAAACCGAAAGAAACTGATAGGGGTTCATACGTGCCTGTTGCGCCTCGGTGGGACTGCTGATGTTGACCTCGTTGGTCGCTTTCAGGTAGCTCCATTGGGTTCTACCATCATACCACACCTTTCCTCTACGCGTCGAGGCATAAAACTTTCTTCCCTTTATAGCTATTGAGCCTGAAAGGGATTGGCCTTTCCCCATACTGATTGTAAACTGTGCGGAGACCCCGCCAGGTCGTCCTACCACTGCAGCTACCTTGTCCAACACTTTCCGCGCCTGTGCAGAAGATTGAGCATGGACAGCCAATACCATGGCCAATAAAACCAAAGTGATGATTTTTCTCATTGCTTTATCATTAAATTATTATACTCGCATGACTACCCCTTAATACTCTCCAAGATTCTGTCCAATGTGTTTTCATCTCCGACGAGTACCTCTCGGGGTTTTGCCCCCTTGGCCTCACCGACGATTCCTGCTTTCTGAAGTTTGTCCATTAAGCGACCTGCACGGTTATATCCTACCGAGAAATGACGCTGGATCTTGCTCGTTGACCCCTGTTGATTGATGACCACATAGCGTGCCACCTGTTCAAAGAGCGGGTCAAGATTGTCAGTATCCAACCCACTCATGCCGCCAACGGCATCTTCCGTAGCAGGCTCTGGGATGAGCAAGGGCACCACTGGACCTGGTTGGTCAGCAATGAAGTGGCTTATCTTCACCACTTCTGGCGTATCAACAAACGCACATTGCACACGAACAGGCTCTCCTCCGTTGAGGTAAAGCATGTCTCCCCGTCCTACAAGTTGCTGTGCGCCAGAGCGGTCAAGAATGATACGAGAGTCCATCATGGAGCCGACGCGGAATGCGATGCGTCCTGGGAAGTTGGCTTTGATATTTCCTGTGATGATGCTTGTGGTCGGACGCTGCGTAGCTATAATCATGTGAATACCCACCGCACGCGCTAACTGTGCTATTCGGGTGATGGGAAGCTCTATCTCCTTGCCCGCAGTAAGCATCAGATCGCCAAACTCATCAATCACCACAACAATATAAGGCATATAGGCGTGGCCTTCCTCTGGATTGAGATGGTGGTTGAGGAATTTTTTATTGTACTCCTTGATATTGCGCGCTCCAGCGGCTTTGAGCAAATCATAACGCTCGTCCATCAACACGCAAAGCCCCTTTAGCGTGTTCACCACTTTCTGGACATCAGTGATAATGGGCTCTTTTTCATTTTCCTCCACTGCTGCCATGAAATGATTGGCAATGGGACTATAGATGCTAAACTCCACCTTCTTCGGGTCAACCAGCACTATTTTCAGCTCATTGGGGTGCTTTTTATAAAGAAGCGATGTTATGATGGCATTCAAACCGACGGACTTTCCTTGGCCAGTTGCGCCAGCCACAAGCAAATGGGGAATCTTCGCCAAGTCTACCATAAAGACCTCATTGGATATAGTCTTTCCCAAAGCTATGGGAAGTTCCATGTCCGTTTCTTGAAACTTCTTGGAGTTTAGTATGCTAAACATGGAAACAACACTTGGTAAAGCGTTAGGCACTTCGATGCCAATCGTCCCTTTTCCTGGAATAGGGGCAATGATGCGGATGCCAATAGCCGCAAGGCTTAGTGCGATGTCGTCCTCCAGATTTTTAATCTTCGCGATGCGGATTCCCTGAGCAGGGGTAATCTCATAGAGCGTAATGGTAGGTCCAACGGTGGCACGGATGGAACGAATTTGCACGCCAAAGTCATCAAGCACCTTAATGATGCGGTTTTTGTTGGCCTCTAACTCTTCCTTGGTGGCAAAGCTTGGCCGAGCATCGCTGTCATATTCTTTCAGCAAGTCAAGGGTAGGAAACTTCCATGAAAGGAAAGGCTCGCGTGGGTTAATCGGTGTGGAAAGGCTCGTTGATCCGGCTACGGTCTTACCACTGGCCCTTTCATCGCCCTTAGCCATCTCAACACGCATGTTTAACTCCTCTTCTTCTTTTTTCTCATGAGCATGGTTAGGCTTTAGCGACTTCTTCTCAGCTTCTGAATCAGGTATTGCATCATCAAGAAATTCCACTTTCTGGGGTTGCGGGTCGTCGAATACTTCCGGGTCATCTTCGGCCGCCGCATTGTCGTTGGGGGCATTATCAACATTGTCTTTGGGGGTATTATGGTCGTGATGTAGCCCGTCAATGACCGTAAACTTCACTTTGTGCGACAAATACTCTATGGGGTTGAGCATCTTTCGGATGACATTGATGGTTTCCGTTGTGATATAGGTCATAAAAGAGATGGCCACCACCATGAGTATAACAAGCAGTCCAGGTGCTCCAACCACATTCTCCAACCATTGACAGACATAAGCCCCATGGTCTCCTCCTGGGTTAAATACTTCATCGCCCAGCATGGGAGACAGAAATTTAGCAAACGTGACGCTGCCCCAAACCATCACAACGGTCATGCACATGAACCATTTCAAGAGATTCAAGTTCTTGTAAGCACCCATCATTCGCAAGCTGCAAAGAATCAGAAAGAATGGAATAAGGAATGAAGGAATGCCAAAACTACGGTCTATGAGATAATAAGAAAGCAGTGCGCCAAGACTTCCACAGATGTTTGTAAACTCCCCATTACGATTCAACATCTCTCCGGGACGCAAGCTCATAAGGATGCTTTGGTCGGTAGAGCCGGTCCTGAAGTAGCTCAACATGGAGATAATGGCCACAAATGCAAGCCCCATCAGAGTAAGACCCAACACAAAATTGGTCGTCTCATTAAATATCTTGTTAAGTCCAATAGCGTCGCTGAAAGTCTTAGACTTGTTAGCGGCTTTCTTTTTAGCCATATAATGCTTGTCTTTATCGAAGGGTTCACTCCTCAGTGGAGCTTTCCTCACTTATTTGTCTGATTATTCAGGGAATGCAACAACCAACAGTCTGCTTCCCCTTTTCATTTCTGCAAAAGTAAGAAAAAAGGAGCATAATACGCCCATACAATTGAAACTTTTTACCTAATTTTGCACGACACAAATCGAATAAATGAAGAAAGTCATATACAGTAAATTTGACAAGTCGGCCATTTCGTCACTTCCGCGCGTCACTTTCCCTGGTGAAATCATCACCATAACAGACGAGCAAGGTGCCAATAAAGCAGTAGATGACCTTTTGAGCCAACCCATTTTGGGCGTAGACACCGAAACCCGACCTGTATTTCACAAGGGACAGCACCACCTGGTGGCCTTGCTTCAAGTAAGTGGAAAAGACAAATGCTATCTTTTTCGTCTCAATAAGATTGGTGTTCCACCATGCCTCATACAACTTTTGGAGGACAAGACCGTGCCCAAGATAGGCCTTTCGCTTGGCGATGATATGAACATGCTTCACCATCGCACCAAATTTTCTCCGGGTAATTTCATAGATCTGCAGAAAGTCGTGAGCGGTTTTGGCATCGAAGATATGAGTCTACAGAAGCTTTATGCCAATATTTTCCATGAGCGCATCTCTAAAAGAGAGCAGCTTTCCAATTGGGAAAACGACCAACTCACCCCCAAGCAGCAGGTCTATGCGGCCACGGATGCCTGGACTTGCATCAATCTTTACGAGGAATTAGTCCAGCTCCGAAAGACTGGAAATTACGAACTGGTCAGAACTGAAGAAGAAAATGTATAAAGCAGTATATTTAAAAAAAGGTAAAGAGGAGTCTCTTCGCCGCTTTCATCCATGGGTATTCAGTGGAGCCATTGCCCGGATGGACGACGGACTTGAAGAAGGTGATGTGGTGCGTGTGATCAGTTTCGACAACAATTTTCTCGGAGTAGGACATGTACAGGTCGGCTCTATAGCCGTTCGCATACTCTCATTCCGCGACATTGCCATCGACAATGCGTTTTGGCAAAGCCGGTTGCGAGAGGCATGGAATGTGAGAAAATCTATCGGACTCTACTGTCCTGAGGGAAAAGAAGGAGGCAAAAGCGTCAACACGACCTACCGGCTGGTTCATGGAGAGGGAGATAACCTGCCTGGATTGGTCATAGATTGTTATGGTAAAACTGCTGTTATGCAGGCACATAGCATCGGTATGCACGTCAGCAGGCTGGATATTGCCAAGGCATTGAAGGAAGTATTGGGCGACTCAGTGGAGCACATCTACTATAAAAGTGAGACAACCCTTCCTTTTAAAGCCAATCTCGGTCAGGAGAATGAGTTTATCCTGGGTGGTCCTACCAATGAGAATCTGACCGTAGAGAATGGTCTCCGCTTCCACGTCGATTGGCTTCGGGGACAGAAAACGGGCTTCTTCGTAGATCAAAGAGATAACCGCGCCCTCCTCGAACACTATGCCAAGGGCCGGACGGTGCTCAATATGTTTTGTTATACTGGCGGATTTTCCGTCTATGCGTTGAGGGGAGGAGCCAGTCTTGTCCACTCCGTTGACAGTTCAGCAAAGGCTGTTGAGCTGACCAATGCCAATGTAGCCATCAATTTTGCGCCTGAAGACCATCGTCATGAGGCCTTTTGTGAGGATGCTTTCAAGTTTCTCGACAGCCACAATGACCAATATGATTTGATAGTTCTTGATCCACCAGCATTTGCCAAGCACCGTGGTGCGCTGAAAAACGCGCTAAAAGGATACACAAAACTCAACGTCAAGGGATTACAGCGCATTCGCAAGGGGGGAATACTCTTCACATTCAGTTGCTCGCAGGTGGTCACCAAAGAGCTTTTCCGGCAAGCCGTATTTACGGCAGCAGCTCAAACGGGGCGCAAGGTGCGCATTCTGCACCAACTGCACCAGCCTGCAGACCATCCAATCAACATCTATCATCCCGAGGGAGAATATCTAAAAGGATTTGTCCTGTATGTGGAATAAACCTTTTTACCGAAGGGGAATGCTTCTATATGAGCAATCCAAAAAGTCCGATTTACGAGAGATTATTTACCTTTAAGCTTATCCTACTGGGCATAACATGAAACACGGCACTCTGGAAACTACTGTTGCGCACTATATCGAAACGCACAAATTGCTTGACAAGTCCCGCCTCCAACTCGTTGCCCTGTCGGGCGGAGCCGACAGTGTGGCTTTACTCTTCATACTCCGCACATTGGGTTATCAGCTCGAAGCCATACATTGTAATTTCCAATTGCGTGGCCAAGAGTCCGTCCGAGATGAAAGATTCTGCCAGACCCTATGCGACAAGCTGAACATTCCATTGCATCATGCCCACTTCGATACTCGTTCCTACGCACAACTACATGGAATCAGTATTGAAATGGCGGCACGCAAGTTGCGCTATACTTATTTTAACCAACTCCGCGAAGCGCTTGACGCAGAGGCCATCTGCGTGGCTCATCATCGAGACGACGCGGTGGAAACTATTCTTCTGAATCTTATCAGAGGGACTGGACTCCACGGACTGACGGGGATGAAACCTAAAAACGGTGCAATTGTCCGCCCTCTCTTATGTGTCTCTCGTGCGGATTTGAAAGCCTACTTGGATGATATTGGGCAAGATTTTGTCACCGACAGCTCCAATTTGGTGGCAGACGTAAAGCGCAATAAGATTCGCTTGAAAATACTTCCCTTACTTGAAGAACTGAATCCTTCTTTTCGTGAAACGATGATGAACATGGCTTCCGACCTCAAGGAAGTGGAGAAAGTTGTTGATGCTCATCTCAGTCATTATAGTCATGTGGCCACATTGAGCATCAAGACTATTGAAGAAGAACCCTCCACCGAGCTGGCACTCTTCTATTTCCTCCATACCTATGGTTTCAATTCGGTACAAATCCATCAGATTTCAGACCATCTTAATGACTCATGTGGACGCCATTGGCTATCTCCAACCCATGAACTGCTGGCTGACCGAGACTGTTTGACCGTTTATCCCATCGAAAAAGTTGAGCCCAAACCAATGTTTATACCAGAGCCTGGGTGTTATGTCTATGCAAATGACGTAAAACTGAGGGTGACAAAGAGAGAAAAAGACGAAGGCTTTATCATCCCTCAAGACAAACAAACAGCAGCCCTTGATGCAGATAAGGTGGCATTTCCTTTGATTATCCGTCGCACAAAGGCAGGTGACAAATTTACGCCTTTGGGCATGAACGGCACCAAGCTGGTGAGCGACTTCCTCACCAACCAAAAAAAGAGCATCTGGGAAAAACGACATCAGCTGATTGTTTGTGATGCGGCAGGCGACATACTGTGGTTGATTGGCAATCGTCTAAATCACATGATGCGTATAACAAAAGAAACCAAACATGTATTGCTGATTGAACAGATTGAATGAATGGCCTATTTCTTTCAGCATGACAGAAAATGACATAAGAAGACTGAGTGCTCGGTAAAGCAATAGTTCATCTTCACAACCAGCATTTCCTTCTGTCCTTGTCAATGCAAATAGCCAACAGTTGACTTATTTCTTAGAAATTTCACAAATAGAAAACCCATAGATATGGACAAACAAGCTATCTATACCCTAATGGAGAGGCATGGCATCCGCCCAACAGCTAATCGCATTTTGATTGCCAATGCCCTTGCAAAGGGAGATGGGCCGAAGACAATGAAAGAATTGGAAACAAGCATTTTGTCCATAGACAAATCGGTCATTTCACGCACACTTGCCTTGTTTCGCACTCACAACCTCGTTCATGTGATAGAAGGAGGCTCGGGCATAACGAGCTATGAGCTGTGTTTGAGTCACGATAGTGGTAATGATGAAGATGTCCATGTACATTTCTTCTGCGAGAATTGCCACCACACCTTTTGTCTAAACGATATTCCAACGCCCTCAGTACCTGTCCCCAACGGATTCATTGTCCGCACCGAATCCCATTTGGTACGCGGGGTATGCCCTAATTGTGCCGAAAAGTTAGGCCTGGGTGGATAATTGAATCATCACAAAAATGCTTTATTTCAGCAGTTGAAGGGAAAGCCTTGTGAGCCAGAAAAGCTAACTTGAGGCATTCCTTACTTAGGCTAAATTCAAAAAAACAGGTGTTCTAACTTAGTCGCTTATCTGACTTTGTTTGTAGAACACCTCTATTCATTGCTACTTTTTCTCTGTCATTACACCTTCCACATAGAGGCGGGTCATTTCTGTTTTGGCATTGGAACGTACCGTTATGCTCTTTTTGAAGTGCCCTGGAAACTTACCCGTGCCGTTATAGGTGACGGTTATAGTACCCTTACGGCCTGGCGCAATGGGCTTCTTGTCGTAGCGTGGTACGGTGCACCCACAGCTTGCAACCACTTGATTGAGTACCAAAGGCTTGTTGCCTACGTTGGTGAAAGTAAATACCGCCTTTCTGACCGGGCTTTCCTCTGAAAAAGTTCCAAGGTCTTGAACAACCTTATCAAACTTAATTTCTGCTTGAGCCATAGTGGTTGTAAGCCCGAATACAAGCATCACAATCAATGATAACAACTTTTTCATCTCGTGTTTTACTAACTTAAAATATTTGTTCTTTGCCGTTTTTGACGCATTGGCTGGTCAAAGGTTTACTGTGCTATGCTTTCATCTGGCAGTGCATGACTGCAAAAAGCACTGAAATTTCACCATCACTAAGGAATAAGCTCCATCAAAGGAATGCCTGCCTCCTACCCTATCGCTTGATTCGTCGTCTGAGTTTTCGCAATGCCTTATTACGTATCTGGCGCACCCGCTCCCGCTTCAATCCCATACGCTCTCCTGCCTCTGCCATCGTGCAAGCCTCACCATAGAGTCCAAATAACAGTCCGAGGACCATGTGTTCGCGTTCATCAAGGCTGGTGAAAGCCTCACGTATTTGCCCACGAAGAATGGAAGGGTCGAGATTGCCGTCAACGGGGGCGGCGTTAGCATCCGCGATGATGGAGTGAAGCGTAAATGTACTCTTGCTTCCCACGGGTATGGACTGATCCATGGATATGGGATGCGGAGCATTACGCTCCTTGTGCCTCTCCTTTCGGGACATGCCGTTGAGCCCATCTTGTTCCTCAATGGCTTTCTCCATCGCTTTACGGATATATGGAGCTGCAAAGAGCACGAAACGTACACCCCGTGTTGCATCAAACTTTTTAGCCGCATGCATGAGCGCAATATTGCCCTCACTGACCAAATCGTCCTCTCCCACCCCACGGCCGCGATATTGGTAGGCCATGGAGACAACAAAACGAAGGTTGGCCTTTGTCAGCTTTTCAAGGGCCAGAGCGTCTCCAACTTTGATACGGGCGGCAAGCTTCTGCTCCTCATCGTCACTCAGAAGCCGTTCCTGAGCGATGCTGTCGATATATTGTTCGTTCATTGCCATGACATCATCTTTTGCGGCATGCACAGGAGTCGACCTCCCATCTGCCTTGTTGGGTAATATTTTACTAAACTATTCTGCCTTGTTCTTTTTGGCCTTTCCTATCAACCACTTGCCCACAAACCACGCTACGGCCAAGCCTACTAAGACAAGGATCACGATTTTTATGTGATGACTGTACTCCATAATCTTCCCTTCAAGCTCATTTGGCGCGATGATCGTAGAGAGATACCAGCCGAGCAAAGCCAAAATGGCATGCCACACGCCAGCACCCAATGTCGTATAAAGGAGAAACTTCCAGTAGTTCATCCGCGCCAGACCAGCTGGAATAGAGATAAGATGACGGATTCCAGGAATCAGTCTGCCAGTGATAGTAGCCACCATTCCGTGCCGTTCAAAATAGCGTTCGCTCTTCTCCACCTTTTCCTGCGTAAGCAGACACAGTCGGCCGAGGCGGCTGTTGGCAAAACGATAGATTAGCGGACGGCCAAGATAGTAACCTGCAAAATAATTGATGGTTGCTCCACAGTCAGCTCCTACCGTCGCAAAGAAGATGACCCACCAAGTGTTAAGGTCTTTCCCGGCATGGGCAAAGTAGGCTGCCGGGGTGACAACAAGCTCGGAGGGCACGGGGATGACGGTACTCTCAAGCATCATGAGAAACCATACCCAAGCGTAATTGAGGTGATCGATGATAAATTGAAAAAAGCTAAAATTATCCATGTATGGGTTGTTTGGGAATTAATGACTGCCAGTCTTTCATCTTACTTCCTCTGGGAAACAGGCCTCCCAGCATTACTCGTGCCTCATCAGGATTACGTTGAATCGCCTGACCCAAAAAGTATTGGTAGTCGTCCTGCTGTCCCGCCTCCAGACTCATCAAGGCCATGTGCGACCAGAACAACTTATTTTCCTCGCCCAAAGCAAGGAAAAACCACTTCATCAGAGGATACACCTGCTTAGCAGGAAATGAGTCAGAAACAGCATAATAGATAGTTGCAAAGAACGCGTCTTTGTCCTCTACCGTTTTCATGGCTTTGTTCAGCCAGCGGATAGCATCCTTGCTTTCACCAATAGACACAAGGCAAATGGCAATGGCCACCGCTGAGATGGCAGCATGAGACTCACCGCAAGAGGCATGAAACCGCATGAAAAGTTGCAAAGCCTCTTCATAGTGCTCCATGGCAAGCAGCGCTTGGGCCTTAATGTAAACTGCGGTGGTGTTGTGAGGGTCGATGGCTATGGCATAATCACACGATTCTATGCTTTCACTATACTTCTCTTTGACCAGCTGCGCCTGCGCCAGTGTGAGCCAATGTGTCACATTATAGGGATCTTCGTTAGTGAGTTGCTCGAGCAGTTTCTCCCCTTCTCCGTCGTAGTCGCGGCTGCCCAAGTTGACCAATACCTGTCCCTTGATGCTCTTATAGTCTGGATTCTGCTTGTCCTTGACCAGGTTGAGCCACGAAAGGGTCAATTCCGTCAGGCGGTAATCGTTGAGCATTTCAGCCACATCAAGTGCGAAATCATCTTGATCGGCTTTGTCCAAGTCATTGAAACAGTTGCGGAGAAAGCTGTCCATGCGCTCCAATTGGTCTTTGTGTATCAAGATTTCGGCCACAAGGTAATAATACTCCCAGTCGGTCTTATCTTCCACGAGGTCAGCAAAATATTCCGCTTTCGCCACATCCCCCTCTATCGTCAGGGCATAACGTGCCTTAAAGGCCAGTGGCTCGACGGCCCCGGGATATAATTTCAACGTCAGCTCTGTCGCCTTCATGGCCTGCTCTTCCATGCCAGACAAGGCATAATACTGAATGATGTCACCCAGTTCGTTCTGATCAAAATAAGCGGGCTTTCCACATTTTACGATGTTCTCGTAGTGTGAAAGCAATGCTCGAAACTCTTCTGATTGATAATATTCCTCCATGTGAGATATACGAATTGTGACTTGAGGTTCACTTCTTATTCCCTTGTATCCATGGCTGGTTATTTTTCGCTGTATAACGAAGACTGTTTTTCCAACTTACTATTTGTGAGCTTGGCTCTTCTTGGCCCATGTGTCCTTCAGCCCTACAGTCTTATTGAACACCAGGTGGTCCGCAGTAGTATCTGGATCCATCATGAAATAGCCGATTCGTTGGAATTGCAAATAGTCACCTGGATGCTTTTCTGCAAGGTATTGCTCCACATAGCAACCCTTGTTGACGTGCAAGCTGTCAGGATTGAGCAGCTCACGGAAGTCGCGTCCATCGGCAGAAGGATTCTCTACACTGAACAAACGGTCATATTCACGCACCTCTGCACGCAGACAATGCGTAGCACTTACCCAATGGATCGTGCCTTTCACACGACGGTTAGCCCCCGCCATGCCGCTCTTGCTTTCTGGATCGTATTCTGCCTTAATTTCCGTGATGCGCCCATCGGCATCTTTCGAGCAACCAGTACACTTCACAATGTAGGCATTCTTCAAACGCACTTCGCGTCCGGGAGTCATTCGGAAGAACTTTTTCGGTGCATCTTCCATGAAGTCCGCACGCTCTATCCAAAGTTCTTTAGAGAAGGTGATGGTATGCTTTCCGTCGGCCTCGTTTTCGGGATTGTTGATTGCCTCCAACTCCTCAGTCTGCCCGTCAGGGTAATTGGTGATGACAAGTCTCACGGGGTCAAGTACTGCGCTCACACGACAGGCTCTTTTGTTAAGGTCTTCACGCACAGCCGCCTCCAGCAAGGCAATGTCATTCAGTGCGTCAAATTTCGTGTAGCCAATAGAATCAATAAACTTGCGAATACTCTCTGGAGAGTAACCGCGACGGCGCATGCCACAGAGGGTCGGCATACGGGGGTCGTCCCAACCATTGACCATGTGCTCATCCACGAGCGTATGGAGCTTGCGCTTCGACATGACCATATAGGTAAGGTTGAGGCGGTTGAACTCTATCTGCCTCGGACGGTTGTCATGGATATTGTCGGCCGTGCCATCCATCTCCTTCAAAAAGTCAATGAACAAGTCGTAGAGTGGGCGGTGGGGTACAAACTCCAGTGTACATATCGAGTGGGTCACTCCCTCGAAGTAATCACTCTGCCCGTGCGCAAAATCGTACATTGGATAACAATTCCACTTCGTCCCCGTGCGATGATGCGGCGTGTGGATGATGCGGTAGATGATGGGATCGCGGAAGTGCATGTTGGGACTGGCCATGTCAAGTTTAGCACGCAGCACCATACTGCCCTCGGGCACGTCGGGGGTATTCATTTTTTCAAAAAGGCGTAGGTTCTCTTCCACCGGACGGTCACGATACGGACTTGCCTTGCCTGGCTCAGTGGGAGTTCCTTTCTGCTCGGCTATCTGCTCGGCAGTCTGCTCATCCACATAAGCACGGCCGTTCCGAATCATCCAAAGAGCAAAATCCCACAGCCGCTCAAAGTAATCGCTTGCATAATAGATGTGTCCCCACTTGAATCCAAGCCAGCTGATGTCCTGCAAGATGTTCTCTACATACTCGTTGTTCTCCTTGCTGGGATTGGTATCATCGAAGCGCAGGTTGCACACACCGTGGTAATGCTCTGCCACGCCAAAGTCCATGCAGATGGCCTTGGCGTGCCCAATGTGCAGATAACCGTTGGGCTCTGGTGGAAAACGCGTCTGAATGCGTCCCCCGTTTTTGCCTTCTGCAAGATCTTCCTCTATGATTTGTTCCACGAAACTGAGACTTCGTTTCGGCTCTTCTGTTGTGTTCTCTACAGTTGTCTTCATTGTATAGTCTATAATTCTGTTGTTAAGAAATTCCTTGTGACACAAATTTGGACACAAAAGGCTCTATTCTTGGCGTGACAAACACGGCCTTTCTTGTGCAAAGGTAGCATTTTTTTCCTTTTTCAAACTCATTGCCTACTCATATAATGACCAAAAGCCATCAAATTTAAGGTTTATTCAGGATAAAATAAAAATAAAAGGTGATTTATTTGGTGGATTGAAAAAGACATGCTACCTTTGCAAACGTTATCCTGAATACAATCTTTTTACCTTAAAGGACTAATACCTATTGAGATTGAATGCCCCACGCTGAGAAGCGACGGGCATTTCTTTTTATATCCACTCCACCATCATTTCGTCTTCACTCTGAAGCAACTACTCACCATCGGAAATTTTATTTAATCCCGTATTTACAAAAGATTCTATTTTTTTGTCTAACTTTGCAAAGGCTGACGTGTGACGTTGACGCACATTCAGCGCTTAGAACAAAGATAAACTATAAAAAGATGGACATTAAAAACAGGAAGACTATCCGTAAATACACCCGGCAAGAGGTAGACAACAGTTTGCTGACGCAGCTCCTCGAAGAGGCGGAGCACACACCTACTATGGGCAACCTACAGCTGTACAGTGTGGTGATCACACGCGACCCAGCCGCAAAGCAACGCATTGCACCCGCTCACTTTAACCAGCCCATGGTCACCCAAGCTCCTGTGGTGCTAACTTTCTGTGCCGATTTCCGCCGCACATCGCTATGGGCTGAAAATCGAAAAGCGACGCCTGGGTACAACAATTTCCTCTCATTCATCAACGCTGCCACCGACACGTTGCTCTATTGCCAGTCGTTCTGCAACCTCGCTGAGGCCAAAGGACTGGGGACTTGCTTCCTCGGAACAACGATCTACCAGCCACAGGCCATCATTGACGCACTCAAGCTGCCACGTTTGGTGATGCCCGTTGCCACAATAACAATAGGATGGCCGGACGAAAATCCTGCCTCACAAGACCGTCTGCCCATAGCTGCCATTGTGCACAATGAGCAATACCACGACTATACACCATCGGATATCGACCGCTTCTATTCTCCAAAAGAGAAATTGGAGGAGAATCAAAAGTTTGTGGAAATCAACCAAAAGGAGACCTTGGCACAGGTTTATACCGACATTCGCTACACAAAGAAAGACAACGAGGCGATGTCTGAAGGACTTCTGAAATCCTTACACAATCAAGGCTTCTTGGACGAAACGGGGAAGTAAACGGACCACAGGCAATGCTAAACCAGCCGTTTGACAGCGAAGGAAAAGCGACTGTACTGATGGGATAAATATCTAATAATGAGATAGTTAATTCTACTCACATGTAGGACAGATACTGCGCCTCAGCAAAAGGGGCTATATGAGCTTGCAAAAGAGGCCCTATTACAACGCAAAACCAGCCCTATTAGAAGCTAATAGGGCTGGTTTTGCAACATGATAAAGCCGATATGGCAAGGCTACTGATTTCACCTTGCAAAGCTTAAGAAAAATCTTTATAGTTATAGTCTCTCCATAAGGTGTACACAAAGGCTAAATCCGAATATCAAGCAATCTTATAGATAATAGACTCTCTTCACACGGTTGCTGACCCCGGTGAGCACTTCATAGGGGATGGTGTCGAGTTGATCGGAAAGCACCGTTACGGGAAGATGGTCGCCAAAGATCTCCACGCTGTCTCCTTCCTTGCATGGAACGTCCGTCACATCGACCATACAGACATCCATACAGATGTTGCCCACGTAGTCAGCCCTTCGTCCATTGACAAGGCAATAGCCGTGTCGGTTGCCCAAGTGGCGGTTCAAACCATCTGCATAACCGATCGGAATTGCCGCGATCACACTGTCGCGGTCAACGAATGTGTGGCGGCCGTAGCCAATACTCGTGCCGGCAGGCACATGTCGGAGCTGCAGAATGGTAGTTTTCAGCGTCGAAACGTTGTGCAACAATTCGTTAGTCCGTGGATTGATGCCATAGAGCCCGATGCCAAGGCGGCACATGTCGAGCTGGCGGTCAGGGAAATGCTCTATTCCAGCTGAGTTGTCGATGTGGCGAATGATATGATGGGAGAAAGCGGATTGTAATTTTCGGCTTCCAAAATCAAACTTCTCAAACTGCTCATGCGAGAAGTCATCGAAGGCATCGGAGTCGGAACCGACGAAATGACTGAACACACTACGTGGGATGACGGCCTTCTGAGCCTTCAAACGGGCAATCAACTCCTCCATATCCGTCAGGGGATTAAAGCCGAGGCGACACATACCGGTATCGAGTTTGATGTGTACGGGATAGCCGGTGATGCCCTCACGACGGGCTGCCTTGACGAGGGCGTCGAGCAGACGGAACGAATAGACCTCTGGCTCAAGGTCGTAATCGAACATAGTCTTGAAGGCAGTCATCTCCGGGTTCATGACCATGATATTGCTGGTGATGCCATTGCGGCGCAGCGTGACTCCCTCATCGGCCACTGCCACCGCCAGATAATCTACCTGATGGTCCTGTAATGTCTTGGCCACCTCGACTGCGCCGGCACCATAGGCATCGGCCTTGATCATACAGACGAGTTTCGTCTCGGGCTTCATCATGGCACGATAGTGGTTCAAATTGTCCACGAGAGCCTCCAAGTTCACTTCCAGCGTGGTCTCATGCACCTTCTTTACAAGTAGCTCCGTGAGCCGTTCGAAGCCAAATCGGCGGGCTCCCTTGAGCAAGATAACCTCATTGCACAGGGTCCGGAAGGAAGGGCTGTGGACAAACTCACCCACGGAGGGGTGAAATTCCTTCTCGGCCACTTCGGAGAAGGCCGAGCGATGGGCTGAGATAGCAGGGCCGATACCGATGAGGCGCTCCACGCCGCGTTGGCAAACGAGGGCCGCCACCCGCTCATAGAGCACTTCTTCGTTCTCCCCACTTTGCAGGATGTCACTCAAGATGAGCGTGCGCCTGCGTCCACGGTGGTCGGGACGCCGGTTCATGAAGTCGAGGGCAATATCGAGGGAATTGATGTCGGAGTTGTAAGCGTCGTTGATGAGTGTGCAACCGTGGTTGCCCTCCTTAACCTCCAGGCGCATGGCCACTGGCTCCAGGTGTGCCATACGGCTGGAGAGTTGCTCTGGCGTAAGCCCAAGACGCAGCGACACGACAGCAACAGAGAACGAATTTTCGAGCGATGCCTCATCGATAAACGGGAGCTCATAGCTGCCCTCTACCGTTCCGTGCCACAGATAACGCACCTTGGTGTGCGTGGGCAGCTTGTCTTCCTCGACGATGTAGAAAGCCGCGGTGCTGTCCGACCGCGACCACCCAAGACGCTCGCCCGTGTAACCACCCGCCGAAAGGCAGCGCACCACGAGCTGGTCGTCCTGCGGATAAACCAAGGCTTCCGCACCTTCAAAGAGGCGCAGTTTCTCCTGACATTTTACTTCCAGTGAAGGGAAGTTCTCCTGATGCGCCTCTCCAAGCATCGTGAGCACAGCAATGGTGGGACGAATCATGTCGTGGAGAGCTTTCATCTCACCCATTTCACTGATGCCCGCCTCGAAAATGCCGACCTGTGTCTGTGGGTCGAGTAGCCAAAGCGAGAGGGGAACACCTGTCTGGGAGTTGTAACTACGTGGAGAACGCGTCACCACCCTGTCATTCGACAACGCTTGGTAAAGCCATTCTTTCACCATTGTCTTGCCGTTGCTGCCTGTGATGCCCACCACCGGGACGCTGAACCGCTGACGATGATGTGCCGCAAGGCGCTGCAAGGCGGCCAATGTGTCATCTACCAGCAGAAAAGTAGCCTCGGGATAGGTGGTTTGCCACGACTCGGGTAGTTGTGAAACCACAAACGCCTGTACGCCACGACGATACAGATCGGCTATATAACGCTGCCCGTCATTGCGCTTAGAGCGCAGGGCAAAGAACAATGTTTCTTCTGGAAAACAGAGCGAACGACTGTCGGTCAGCAGGAAGCTGACATTTCCACCATGTTCGCCAAAGCATTGTGCCCCCATCATAGAGGCAACGTCCTGTAATGAATATCTCATATCCTGTCTTTTTATCCCTGTCAAACAAGTATGAACAAGCGGTTTCTCACAAGATATCTGCTATATTTCACCTTAAATCAGAAATCTACATTGCCGTTTCCGAAGAGAAGCATAATATCTGCTCATCCGATGTGGGGGACGTGTGCAGCCATGAACTGACATCATGTTGTTATCCCACAGGCAACGCTGTACTGATGATTGGTCTATCTACATTTAACGAGGAGCACCACTTGTCTTGCAAAACCTACGCTGATGTACACGATCAAGACGTGCTTTCATCTCGCCGGGCGCAGGCTTAGTGATGCAAAGTTAGTTTTCTTTTTCCAAACAACCAAGGCTATGGGCCTTTTTCATTGACAAAACGACAAGATTAGCAAACTACAGGAGAGAAAAGCGATGCATTTCTTTGGGGGTGCAACGGCTTATTCGTATCTTTGCGCCATGAAGAAAACCATAATATCCATTGCCGTATGAGAAAGTTGTTGATATTGTTTTCCCTGCTGTTTTCTCTTGCCCTATGCCACGCACAGCAGCCCAAGTGGATGGAAGATTCACTGGCGGCAGCACGCGAAAGGCTGCGGATGCACCCTGACAGTGTGGACTTGATACTGAAAAAGGCGGGATGGAATATAAAAATGGGAGAGTACGAATACGCCAAGACGGAGTATGACCACGTACTTCACCTGCAGCCCAATAATCCTGCGGCGCTCTATTTCCGTGCTTTCGTCAACACGAAGCTCGGCAGGTACAACTTTGCAAGACTCGACTACACGAATCTGTTGGCCATTGTACCGGGCAATTTTGAGGCACAGCTGGGGCTTGCGCTGCTCAACGACCTGGACAGCCGCAAGACTGAGGCGATGGACCAAGTCAATATGCTTGTGGAACAGTTTCCCGACAGTGCTGTAGCATACGCCGCACGGGCAGGCATGGAGATGGAGCGCAAGCAATACTTGCTGGCTGAATATGACTACACGCAAGCCATCACACGTGACCCGACCAATAACGACTATATCCTCGCGCGCGTTCATATTTATATTGTATCTCGGCGATTTGCAGAGGCAAGACGTGATTTGGACTTGCTGGTATCATGGGGCGTGCCGCGCGCATCGCTCCAAACTTATTACAACGCCATCCGGGAAAAGAAATAACGGGTGCCATACAGCGCTCAGCCTTGACAAGGCAAAGAAAACGAGACAACTGGATGCCATCTCAGATGGTCATGTTTTCTACCAATACACAGCCGTTTGTGAATGGGCTGATCACCCGATAAAACATTGTTTGGGAGAATAAGAAAAGGGCGGTTATGATGGCTTGCACTCAACCAACCATAACCGCCCCTTGTATATTACTGTTATTTCACAATCGCTTCCTTGATGCTTTCCACGATATAACGCACGTCATCATCCGTCACCCATGGGCCTGCCGGCAGACAGAAGCTCACCTTGAAGATTTCTTCCTCTATGCCGTGGGTATAGACTGGAGCACCTTTGTACACGGGTTGCTTGTGCATCGGTTTCCAGACGGGGCGGCACTCCACCTTCTTGCCCAGCATGAACACGCGCAGGGCCTCCACGTTCTCATTGGGCTGACAGTCTGTCGTGGCCGAGTCTACGGCATGGATGACCCCTGCGGCACCGCCCACCGCCGTCTTGATCACTTCCTTGTAGGCGTTCTCCTGACCCTGTATCCTCACGTCTTTGTCCAGCGTGGCGGCGCACAACCAGTAGTTGGCATCGTAGCGAGGGTCTGACGGCTGCCTGTGGATATGCACGCCCGGCACATCCTTCAGCAGCTCCTCATAGAGCTTCTGCACATGGCGGTGATGGGCAATGTGGTCGTTCAACACGGTCATTTGGCCACGCCCGATACCCGCACAGACATTGCTCATGCGGTAGTTGTAGCCGATGGCGGTGTGCTGATAGTAGGGATAAGCGTCGCGGGCCTGCGTGGCGTACCACATGATGCGGTCGGCTTCCTCCTTGTTGCGGCAAACGAGCGCACCGCCGCCGGAGGTCGTAATCATCTTATTGCCGTTGAACGACAGCACGCCGTACCTGCCAAACGTGCCGAGCACCTGTCCGTTGAAGCGGGAGCCCATGCCCTCGGCGGCATCCTCCACCACGGGAATGCCGTACTTGTCGGCAATAGCCATGATCTCGTCGATGCGATAGGGCATGCCATACAGGGCCACAGGCACAATCGCCTTCGGATATTTGCCTGTCTTGGCCTTACGGTCAAGGACGGCCTTTTCAAGCAAGGCGGGGTCCATGTTCCACGTCTCGCCCTCTGAACCGATAAACACCGGCTTTGCGCCGAGGTAGGTAATCGGATGTGAGGAAGCGCAGAACGTGAAGCTCTGCACTAACACTTCGTCACCGGCTTTCACCCCGCAGCCTAACAAAGCCAGATGCACAGCGGCAGTACCTGCCGACAAACAGACCACCTTGCGGTCGAGCGGCGCCGTCCTGTCACTCTTGCTGTTGACAAAAGCCTCCAAGTCCTGCTCGAAAGCATCCACGTTTGGCCCCATCGGCACTACCCAATTGGTATCGAAGGCCTCCTTCACATATTTCTGTTCCAAACCAGCCTCACTCATGTGGGCAAGGCAGAGATAAATCGTTTTCCTTTCTTCTGACATAAATGTTAATTATTAGTTAATCCTATCTGGAAATTCACTTAAAAGTGAATTGAATATGCTTTATTTAGTATCTTTGCAAAATCCATAAAAGACATGAAAAAGATTGCGCTCAAGACCATAGAGAATAAAACATTACGTGATTGTCTTGCGGCTGTGCCACCAGAGCAAAAGGCTGAGTTTGATTTGTCATTCGGCATTGCAGAAAGATTGAGTGAGATTTTAAAGGAGAAGAACCTCTCACAGAAAGATCTTGCGCATTTGCTCAACAAGAGAGAGTCTGAAATATCAAAATGGCTGACCGGAAGACACAACTTTACCACGCAAACTATTGCCCGCATTCAAGCTGCTTTGCATTGCGACTTGATTAACATTGCCCATTAACACCATGCAAGAGGGCGTTCCTGCGGCACACCTTTGCCTCACACCTTCTCGCCAGCGAACTTCACCTTGAATCCAAGTACTGTCGCAAATATCATTTCGATGTCCTTCCAGAATGAATAATGGCGATAGTAATAGCAGTTGAGGCGAACTTTGTCCGGATAGATTACCTTGTCATTGTATTCAACGGCTATCTCCTGCATCGGCCGTGTGTCGCCCTCCGCTTGCTTTTTGGCCACATACTCCGAAATCATCTCATCCTCCAGACGGTACTTGAGCGTGGCGGGCCCGGTTATGCCGGGGCGCAGCTTCAGCACATCCCTGTCATCACCTTGCAGTTTGTCCGCATATCCCGGCACGTCTGGGCGTGGACCGACAAACGACATGTTACCAATCAGCACATCCCACAGCTCCGGCAGTTCGTCAATCTTATAATGACGCAGCTTTGCGCCAAAGGGAGTGATGCGGCTGTCGCCAGCTACAGAGACTGTCGAACCGGAATGTTTCACCGTCATCGAACGGAACTTATGGCAAGTAAACAGCATGCCTCCCCTGCCCACACGCTTCTGGCAGAAGAAAGCCGGACCGCCCGGCATCTTCCTGTGTATCAGAAAAGCGACAATGGGGAATATCCACCAAATCAAAAGCAAGCCCAATAGGGATGCAATAATATCAAAGAGTCTTTTGAA
>DLLX01000087.1:0-4934 GCA_002479145.1 Prevotella sp. UBA7551
AAGTATTCATAATCAGTATGTCTGCCGTACTTCGAATGTCTTATCACTGACAAGAGTTCCCACGTCCCAGGGAAAGGCCTGATAACATGAACCCTTCCTTTGAGAAACTGCCAAAACCGCACATTAGGCTGCCACCACAGAAGGAGTTTCCCGGTAGGGCATCTTCGGGCAACGACCTCAGGCAGAACAAAGGCGTCTCGCAAGATAATTTTGAACGAGAAGCATAGCCCGTATTGATATTTTCTGTAATTTTGCGCTTGGATGTTGTCAATGACAACATAAGCCTTTCGCAGAAGAGACATTTTGTGGTCAACACATATGAAGCCCGGACAACAGAGACCGGCAACTTGTCCCACCAAATAACCATAAACCCATAACCGCAAGCATGAAACAACTACTCCTGACCTTCACCACCATGGCCGCAGCCTTCAGCGCCTCCGCCCAAAGCCAGCCGGCAGTCAACCAGTACGTCTCACCCGCCCCCATTAAGGTGAACCAAGTAGGCTACTACAGCCAAGGCGAGAAGATAGCGACCATAGAGCCGAGGGCAAGGGCCAAGACCTTTGCCATCAAGGACCAGGCGGGCAGGACCGTATGGAAAGGCAAGGCTGTCGCCATCAAGAAGTCGCCCTTCGCTGACGTGACACGACAAGAGATCGACTTCTCAACGCTGACCACGCCGGGCACCTATATCCTCAAGGCAAGTAACTATCAGCAACCCATCACCATCTCCGCCCATCCCTACAAGGAAGCGCTCAAAGCTGCCATCAAGGCTTTCTACCTGCAGCGGTCCGGCATGGAAATAGAGAAGAGATACGCAGGCGCATATGCGCGTCCCGCTGCCCACATGGACACGGTGGTCAAGATACATCCGTCGGCCGCGTCGGCAGGAAGAGCAGCGGGAGACATCATCTCCTCACCCAAGGGGTGGTACGACGCCGGCGACTACAACAAGTATGTCGTCAACTCATCATTCGCCATAGGCATGATGCTCCAATCCTACGCGCTGAACAAGGATTACCTCAACACCATCAAGGTGAACATCCCCAACAACACCAACGCTCCAGATCTCCTGGAGGAAATCATGTACAACTTAGAGTGGATGCTCACCATGCAAGACCCGTCAGACGGAGGTGTGTACCACAAGCTCACTACGCCCAACTTTGAGAGTTTCGTGATGCCCCAGGACTGCCACCAGACACGCTATGTGGTGCAGAAGAGCACGCCTGCAACCCTCGACTTCGCCGCGACGATGGCCATGGCCGCAAGAGCATACAGCCCATTCCCACAACACACGGCCTTCTGCCAGCAAGCCCGGCAAGCCGCTGAACGCGCCTATGCCTGGGCAGTGAGAAATCCGGCACGCTATTATGACCAGGAGGACATCAACAGCAAATACGTACCGGCCATCAACACCGGAACCTATGGTGATGACAAAGCAGAAGACGAGTTTTTCTGGGCAGCCACCGAGCTGTACCTCACTACAGGAGAAAAGGCATACCTTGAGCAAGCCAAGCTATTTGCACCTGACAAGTTCACCATCCCGGCCTGGGGAGATGTGGCAGGACTGGGCATCTTGGAATGGCTTAACCAGGAGCTCACCGGCTCTCCGATGGCCAAGGATCTCGACACATCGAAGCTTAAGCAATCACTCAAGAAACAGTGTGACGATGACATCCAGTCCCTCTCCACTTCCCCGTTCCACTCAGTGTTTGGCAATAAGGCAAGCGACTTCATCTGGGGCAGCAATTCCGAGAAATGCGCAGGGCGAGGCATCGCCCAGATGTATGAGTACGCTCTGTCAAATCACAACCCATCCTACAAGGAGGCTGCACGCAGCGCCATCGACTGTCTCTTTGGAAGAAACGCCACAGGATATTGCTACCTGACAGGGTTCGGGACCCGAAAAGTGATGCATCCCCACCACCGCATCTCAGCCGCGGATGGCATAGGCGACCCACTGCCAGGACTCCTCGCAGGCGGCGCTAACGCCGGCAAGCAAGATGCAGCAAGCGTTCCGCCATACCCGTCACCGTCGCCCGACGAGGCCTACCAGGACAATGAGGGCAGCTATGCTTCCAATGAGATTGCCATCAACTGGAACGCCTATCTCGTGGCGTTACTGGGATGGATGCATTAAAGCCAACTCAAGTTGAGACAGCACAGGCTAAGCCTGTGCAAGCGAACGAGGCACATACGCTCCGGCAGAGCGTTCTCCTTGTCTTGTTCCCGTCTGTAATTTCACACTAAGTGACGGTGAAAAAATAAATTGGTATGATTTGAGCCTCATATTTTTGAGCTATTTTTCTCACTCAAAGAGGGAGTATAGCGGGCTATACGACCGATGAGAGGGAGGAAAAGAGCCAAAAAGATGAGGCTGGAACCATCTCTGCATATGATAGAATTCTCTCTCAAATCGTACCAAGTTATTTTTTCATCGTCACTAAGCCCGTGTGCAAGAAATAAAAAAAGACAAGGTCAGATGGCCATGAGCAATGCCGCTACAAAGGTCTTGAATTGCTCACGCCATGACGGTTCGGCAGCAAGTCCCGCATCGTCCAACTGCTGCTTGATCTTGTTCTCGACGACATAACGGCTCAGCCTCGAGGCAAAAGCATCGTTGGAGAGCAAGATCCACAGTTCCTCATCCAGGTAGGCATGGTCCACGTTGCGCTCCATCCACAGACGTGTGGGTGAAGCGGTCGTCAGGCTGCCATGCCCTTTCCACGACAAGTGCCAAAACCCATCGGTCTGCAAGTAATAGAAAGGATACTGCAAGGGCGTGAGGTGTGTCTGCCGGCCCTGGACGAAATAGTGTCTGAACAAATCCTCATAAATCTCATTCAACTGGTCAAAGTCAAACCGGTTGGAGGTGAAAACACCGTCGCGCATCCCCTTGATGACCGACAGGATCAAGATGGGCTTGGCGATGATGCGCACGCCGTCATGTCCGCGTGTGCTGCATTGCCTCATGCGCTCCATCACCTGCTCATAATGGTCCAAGGCGGCCTCATAGTTGAAAAAACGTATTACCTTTCCCATATCCTACCCTTGTTTGTATAGAATGGGCCGCATCTAAGCGTTGCCACGCTCAATCGTCCTTCCCGCCGGCCGACAGTATGGACGATGCGGCGCCGGGTGCTACCGTATCCACCACGACGGGCAGCTGCTGCTCTTTCCAGAGCAAGATGCCGCCTTTCATGTCGACCACACGCAAGCCGTCATGCTGCAAGCGCAGGGCAGCGGCATGGCTGCGGCGTCCGCTACGGCAATAGATATAATAGGTGTGAAGGGTGTCGAGGTCGTTCGCCCCCTGGGCAAAGGCCGTCTGGTTGAGCCAGTCGAGGTTGACGGCACCGGCCAAGTGTCCTTCGGCAAACTCCGACGGGGTTCGCACGTCGAGGAGCAGGGCGGTGGTGTCGGCTTGCATCGCCGCGCGGAAATCCTTCGGCGCAAGCACCCTCACTGTGTCTTGCGCGGCACATGGGCACAGCCCCAGCCAGGCGAGAAGCGATAATATCATGTGTTTCATATCGGCAAAGATACGGATTATTTGTGAGAAAGCAGACTCCATGGCCATAAAAAAAAACGGCCGACACGCGAGGTGTGATCCCGTGGAGACCGCTGGTCACTCCAGGCATCGGGAAGCCCCCCCGGCCGTCCCTTCGCCCCACGGGAGGCCCAAAAGGAAAAAGGCTCATCCGGAATTTGGAGTGATGGGTCCCTTACGTTGGGTTTGAGTGTAAACCGCTCACGCAGAAGGAGTGTAAACCGAATGAAACTGCTCACGCATGTCTCGCAAGCCATGCTGTTTACACTCGGTGGACAGAGGCCGAAGAATGACGTGAGCGGTTTAACTGTGTTTTACATTCCAACCATGGGTCTCGTCACGACAAATTGTGGAAGAGACAAAAAAAATGATAATGGGCATTGACGGATGGGAGCGTCTTTAGGAAACTCGTTGGGTCGTCAATGTCCATTTGTTGTTAGCTGCTTATTCAAAGCGGATACTTCCGAAACAGTCGGGGCGATGGAAGTCGGGCTTCGGCGTGACGACGGGGAAGAGCGACAGGAAATGGGGCCGCGGCAACCTGTCGCCACACTTGTAGACATTGCCTCGGGCCCGAAGGCCGCCAAACGAGGTCAGTCTGTGGCTGAACAGCACCTCGGCGGGTATTGCCAGGCACAGTTGCCATGTGCGTTCGCCCATGATGTCGGCAAAGGGCGTTCGCCCCAGTGACGCCCAGCGGTCCACCCGGTCGAGCGTCTGCTGGTCGGCCCTCACCCGGTCGGCGCGTCCGTGTCCACTGCCGATGAGCAAGGTGCCCGCAGCGTTGCATTCCATATTATAGTAGGTATCGGCTGCAGTGCCCGGAGCAGCATCGATGTCGAGAGGCTCCAAAAAGAGTTCGCAACATGAGTCTTCCCACACGTTGCCGTTGTCGTGGGCTGCCACGGCGCGCACGCACGCCTCCGTCACGCGGTAGTCCACCAACAGGTGGGAGCCCGTGTGGGCCAGTCTGACCGCCATCGTCGGACAATAGGGATAAAGGTCGGCCCAGTCGTGCTCAGCCACGGGCGTGAAAGTCACATGGGCATGGTCCATCACTTGAGGTATGTCGGCTGCGCCGACGGGACCGTCGGCAATGTGCCTAACGGCGAGTGCTTGTTGTGTCATCATGCGGCAAAGATAGTCATTCTCCGCCAAAAGGCCATCATCCTGACGCTTTTTTCTTTCTTCCCATTGGCCACCTGTGCCATGCTCAGGTTTCAACATAACCTGGCCAACTTGATACGGCTCGCCCTGCGAGACATGCGTGAGCGGTTTACCCAGTTTACATCCCTGCTGCGTAAGCGGTTTACCCAGTTTGTAATTATACTGCGTGAGCGTCATGTGCATCCGTGTAAATCCATGGGATCCGTGGGAGAACAAT
>DLLX01000087.1:5018-5261 GCA_002479145.1 Prevotella sp. UBA7551
GAAAGCCCAGTGAGTACTAAGCCCAGGGCAAGCGAAGCGGCACCCTGGGTTAGATGGCGTGCGTGAGCCGGCGCCCTATAGGGGCAAAAGTATAGCTGCGCATCTTGCTGATTATGAATACTTTTGCCCTTGCAGGGCGTAGTTACGCCGGACGTGCTAACCCAGGGCGCCGCTTCGCTTGCCCCGGGCTATGTACTTTTGGCCTTTCTTGCTGACGCAAGCGACAAAGTCGAGCGCAGGCCG
>DLLX01000076.1 GCA_002479145.1 Prevotella sp. UBA7551
TAAAAAGAAACCCGATACCGCCATGATTGACAGTATAGCAGGAAAGCCTTTGAAAAACATTTTCGCCATCCGTAGGGAGGAACGTGGATTGGCCCTGACCTCCTTTCTCTTGCTGCTTGGGCTGCACGCACTGATGTGGGCCTACTATCCCGCGTCGTTTTACAAGGCTGGCAAACTGGGATTCTGGAGCATCTTCTACAACCGTATGCACCTTTCGGGCTTCGACGACTACAGCTATATCTTCGTTTCCTCCGCCCGCATCTACTACGACTTGCCGCGCCACCCGCTCTATGCCCTTCTCCTCTCACCACTTTATTGGGCCAACCAGGGGCTGCAGCAGCTCACCGGCACCAACTGCGCAGTCTTTCTCGTCTCGGCCCTGACCATTTTCGCGGGGGTCTACGCCCTCATCTTCCTCTATCGCATCCTCCGTTACACGGTCGGCCTGTGCCGGACGGACGCCCATCTGCTCACCCTGCTCTTCTTTTCCTTTGCGATGGTGATGCTCTCCCTGCTCGTTCCCGACCACTTCTGCCTCTCGCTTTTCTTCCTGCTGCTCACCCTTTGGCTCGCCATGTCGCCCCGTCCGCAGCCGCTTTGGCTGGTGTCGCTGCTCACTACGCTCACGGGCGGCACGACACTGAGCAATATTGCCAAATCGTGGCTGGCCGTATGGTTCATCCGTGGGCGTCGTTGTCTGCGCCCAGCCACCCTGTTGGCGGTTGTCGTCGTGCCCGTCGCGCTCTTCGTGGGAGCCGGGGTGTGGCAGAACGAGACCATCATCAAGCCCTTAGAGGCACGGGGCAAGGCGATGCTGGAAAAGAAAATACAAAAGGACAGCACCGTCAAGGCCAAGTTGGAGACGCACGACAAGGAGATGAAAGCACGGGGTGGAAAGCCCATTGCGGACAACTTCCTCTTGCGACAGACCAACGTCTCAACCTCGCGTGGGCCGGCCATTGTCGAGAACCTGCTGGGTGAGAGTCTGCAGTTTCACCAAAAGGAGCTGCTGAAGGATTACAGTGTGGACCGCCCGGCTATCGTCCGCTACAACCATTGGTGGCAGTATGGCGTGGTAGCGGTGGTGATACTGCTCGCCTTAGGGGGCTTACTCTTCGGCCATCCCACACGGTTGGTGTACATTTTGCTGTCCTGGTTCGGTTGCGATGTGCTCCTACACGTCGGGCTGGGCTTCGGGTTGAACGAGGTGTACATCATGTCTGCCCACTGGATTTTCATTCTTCCGATTCTTATCGGAGTGTTGCTCTTCCGCCTTTCCTCACGGATGCGGTGGCTGCTGCGAGGAATAATCGCCCTGCTGACGGCCTATCTGCTCGTCTACAACGGCAGCCTGCTCGTCGGCTATCTGGTGAAATAAGACTTAGAAAATGGAAAAATATCAAGAATTTCTGAAGGAAAACATCCGCCAAAACCTCCGTGCCTGTCAGCTCAGGCAGCTGGAGATACTGAAGGAGATCGACCGCATCTGCCGCAAACACAGCATTGCCTACTGGCTGGACGGCGGGTCTTTGCTGGGCGCAGTGCGCCATGGAGGCTTCATTCCATGGGATGACGACATCGACATCGCCATGTCGGTAGAGGACGAACGGCGGTTTGAGGAGGTCGCGCCCCGTGAACTCCCGCCCCATCTCTTTCTCCAGTCGCCGCACACCGACCCAAGTTGCACGGAGCCGATAGTGAAAATACGCGACCTCAAGTCGCTCTATATCGAGCCGGGCGACCTCTTCGCGCCGCCCTACATCAAGGGAGTGTTTGTCGACATCTTCCCCATGGAGGACTACCCCGACATCTCCCGCAAGTGGATCAAGCGGCTCACGAGGGGCATCTCCAGAAGCAATGCCATCCTGCACCACAGCCATACCTACTCCTTACGGTCGTTTGCGGAGTTCTTTTGGTTTGGTGGCAAGCTGCTGCTTTTCCGGGGTCTGTGGAAGATGGTGTGCCTTCTGGCCCCCAAAGGACGCTACAGCGACATCCCTGTCCTCAACGGTCGCGGTGTGTCGTTCAGCAAATCGAGCATTCAGCCGTTAGGCAAAGTGACCTTTGAGGGCGTGGAATTTCCCGCGCCCCACGACTACCACGCTTACTTGACCGACCTTTACGGCGACTACATGCAGCTCCCACCACTTGAGAAGCGGGAGAACCATGCGCTGTATGTGGCCCTGTCATGAGGGCATGGGATAAAGAGGATGGTGCTTTTGCCGACGTATCCTGGCGGCTTCGGTTATATATAGTGTCGGCTTCGGCTATATATAATAAGGTAATGGCCGCCACAACGTAGAATCATCTATACGCCGTGGCGGCCAGTTTTGCTCATGTCTGCTTTGCCTTCTCTATCCGCAAAGCCCATGGAAAAAGAAGCGGCAGGTGTCTTCCAAAATCCTAAAGAAGTCTGCCCAAACAAAGAACGCCATGCTTGCGGCAAAGACAGCGAAGGTGAAAGCAACGTTCTTCCAGTTGCGTGTCTTCCATGCCATGCGGATATTGCGCACGCCTCGATAGATGACATACAACAATACGCCGCTGAGGAAGACGTACATCGCCACGCTGAGAATGCTCTTTAATGTTTCCATAGTTTAGGGGTTCTTTCGCTTAACCCACATTGCAGCCGC
>DLLX01000014.1 GCA_002479145.1 Prevotella sp. UBA7551
GCTCTGCCGGCCGAAAAAAAAGGCGCGAAAATGCCCATTGATATTTTTTAACATCTCCGATTGATCGGGACGCAACGGCGATGGAAGGGTTTCTCTCTAAATCACTAATTTGCCCACAAAATCGACTTATATAGTCGAAATTTTCTTCTTTCTGCCCCTTGTCTCTGATTCATTCGGTATCTTGTTGCCGCAAGTGTTTCTCCTTCATCTGCTTATGTATTTGGCACTTACGTGCAATCTGCCAGTGCAATCTGTCAACACGAAATAAACGCAACCAGAGACGAAATCTCATGTTCGATTTGGCATCTACGAGATAGTACAACTCGGAAGGCTTTGCCATATCGGCTCTATTAGGAGCTAATAGGGGCTGAATGACCTTGCAATATCGGCTCTATTAGGACGCAAAACAGCCCCTATCGCAACGCAATAGGGGCTGTTTTGCAAAGTGGGGTGGATTTGGTCTCGCGATGATGTCGCTTTTTTGATTGTTTTGTAAAAGAAAGATACTACGACGAGGGAAGTAATTCCCGAGTGAGAACGCTTTCGAGTTGCTCGGCCGAGAGACGCAGCTGAAACTCGCCTTTGATGGCCACGCTGATGCGTCCCGTCTCCTCAGAGACGACAATGGCAAGGGCGTCGGAGTCCTGAGAGATGCCCATGGCGGCGCGGTGGCGCAGTCCCAACTCCTTGGGAATGTCTTGATTGTGGCTCACGGGGAGGATACAGCCCGCCGCCTTGATGCGCTTCTTGGAGATCACCATGGCCCCATCGTGGAGCGGGGAGTTCTTGAAGAAGATGTTTTCGATGAGCCGCTGGTTGATACGCGCGTCGATATTGTCGCCCGTATCGCAGATGTCACTGAGCGAGACGCCCCGCTCGATGACGATAAGTGCCCCCACCTTTCCACGGCTCATGCTCATACAGGCCATCACGATGGGCATGATGGTCTCCTTGTCGGCCTTTTCCTCGTCCTCATTGCCGAAGAACAACCGCAGCAAGCCTTGCACTTGGCGACGCGCTCCGAGGTTATAGAGGAAGTGGCGTATCTCTTCTTGGAAGAGAACGATGATGCCTATGGCACCGACGGAGACGAGTTTGTCCATGATACTGCCCAAAAGGCGCATCTCCAGCACCTGACTCACGAAGAGCCAGACGAGCACAAACACCATGATGCCGATGAACACGTTGAGCGAGCGCGACTCCTTCATCAACCGATAAAGGTAGTAGAGCATCAGCGCGACAAGGAAAATGTCGATTACATCTTTGATTCCAAATTCAAAAAACATGGCTTCTTGGGTGGGGATTAGGGTGTGTGAACAAATCTGTTCCGCTTCCGGCTGGCGGCTATTGGCCTGCGCCAGTCCGATAACATCCTACGATGCGCACCGCCTCGGCGGCAGCCTTGACATCGTGTACACGAAGGATGGACGCGCCACGCAGCAGGGCGATGGTGTTGACCACGGTCGTCCCGTTGAGACTTACGTCGGGATTAGTGTCCAAAGGCTGGAAAATCATGCGCTTACGGCTTACCCCGGCAAGGATGGGAAGGCCAAGCACGCTCAGCTTGTCCATGCCGTGGAGCACGGCATAGTTCTGTTCCACCGTCTTGCCAAAGCCGAATCCGGGATCGATGATGATGTCCTTCTGGCCCAAGTCGCGGAGTTGCTGCACCTCGCGGGACAGGGAAAGGAGCATGTCATGGAGGGTAGGCTTCACCGACATGAGGATGTAGGGCACGCCAAGTTGCGCCACCATACGGAAGATGGCGGGGTAATCGCCATCCGAAGAAGCCTCAAGGGGAGTGTCGACAATGCCCGTTATGCCGCCTTCGCTGACATCGTTGATGATGTCTGCGCCCAATTCCTCGACCACCATGCGCGCCACGTCGGGACGGAAGGTGTCGACCGAAATGATGGCATTGGGCTGTTCGCGGCGCACGATGGGCAGGGCGAAGCGCAGACGGCGCATCTCTTCCTCCTCGGTCACCTCCACTCCGCCCGGCCGGGTGGAGAATCCGCCCACGTCAATCATCGTTCCGCCCTCCTCTATAATCTGGTTGGCACGGCGGGCGATGCTCTCTTCCGTCTGCACACGGGACGCGGCGAAGAAAGAATCGGGCGTGCAGTTGAGGATTCCCATGACCTGCGGCTCACGCAAACTGACGAGTCGGCCCCTGACTTGCATTGTATATTCCATGCGGTAGTTATTTTTTACAACGGTGGACAAAAGTAAATAATAAATTTGGAATTGCAAAATAATCGATGATAATTTGCGGATTCGCCCTTTTAGCATTACTTTTGCAATGGGGAAAAGTAGTGGCGGCAGCCAGCAGAAGCACCGTCACGCATCCCAGAAAAGTCTTGTTTTGCTTTATTATCCTCACAAATTATGAACATCAAAGAACTTTACGCCCTCTACCAGCAGCACCCCTGTGTGACCACCGATAGCCGCAATTGTCCGGCAGGCAGCATCTTTCTCGCGCTGAAAGGCGCGTCGTTCAACGGCAACAAGTTTGCCGCACAAGCCTTGGAGAAGGGATGCAGCTACGCCGTCGTGGACGAACCGCAATGGGCCGTGGCGGGCGATGCGCGATATATCGTCGTGGACGATGCGCTGACCACATACAAAGAGCTGGCCAGAGCGCACCGGCGCCAGTTTGACATACCCGTTATCGGCATCACAGGCACCAACGGAAAGACGACAACCAAGGAGCTGGTGTCGGCGGTACTGGCCAAGAAGTACCGTGTGCTCCACACGGAAGCCAACTATAACAACGACGTAGGCGTGCCGAAGACGCTCCTACGGCTGACGAAGGAGCACGAAATAGCGGTCGTGGAGATGGGGGCTTCTCATCCGGGCGACATCGAAAGGCTCGTGAAATATGTCGAGCCGACCTGCGGAATGATCACCAACGTGGGACGTGCCCACCTCGAAGGCTTCGGCTCTTTTGAGGGAGTGAAGCGCACCAAGGGCGAATTGTACGATTTTCTGAGGGCAAGCGACGCGCTGCTCTTCCTCAATGAGGACGACAACAACCTGATGGAGATGGCCAAGGAACGGCAGTTTGACCGCATCGTGACCTACGGCACGGAGCCGACGGCGGACGTAAGGGGGAGCCTTCTGGCCTGCGACCCCTTCCTGAGTTTCTCCTTTCAGGCCAACGCCGCGCTTACTCCGCAGCCGTTGGAGGTGCACTCGCAGCTGATCGGGGCTTACAACATGAGCAATATGCTCGCCGCAGTGGCCATAGGTCTCCACTTCGGCGTGACGGCACGGGACGCCGCGGATGCCCTTAGGGAGTATAAACCGAGCAACAACCGCTCACAGCTCACCGTGACGGAGCACAACCGCCTCATCGTCGATGCCTACAACGCCAACCCTTCGAGCATGGCGGCGGCGATAGAGAACTTCCGTCTGATGCAGGCGGAGCACAAAATGGCCATCCTCGGAGACATGCGGGAGCTGGGTGAAGCCTCTGCCGTGGAGCATCAGCACGTTGTCGACCTCCTGGAGCGTGATGGTTTCAAGGACGTATGGCTCGTAGGGTCGGAGTTCTCGGCCACAAAGACCAACTATCGCAAGTTCCACGATGTGGAGGAGGTGCGCAAAGCCATCGCCAAAGAGCAACCCACAGACCGCACAATACTTATCAAAGGAAGCAATGGCGACCACCTCTTTGAGTTGCCCGAGTCGCTTTGAGGCTTCCTTGTCGCCTTTGGCACAACCCCTGAAAGCCCCTTGGCTGCCCAACAATGATTACAATCGTGCATGAGGGAGCTTTCTTTGGCTTTATTGCCACATTGGCTTGACGCTCCGCCTGACAGGATTCGGACGTTCAACAACCCATAGAAGATAACGATGAGAAATCTACTGCTCAATATTGTGCTCAGCCTAATGGTCTGTGCGATACCCGCTGGAGCAGCCTCACCACCGCCCTCGACCAGCGTTCGACTAAAGGAAGCAGTCCGAACGCTGGACAAAGAGCATTTCTCCGAGGCACTTGAGCAGTTCATCACCATCATGCGTCAGGCCGAAAAAGAGCATGACGACCGCGCCTATATCGCTTGTACAGGCTACATAGGCAACATTTACAGTACATTTGAGGACTACAACTCTTGCGTTTCCTATTACCTGAAAGGCTACCATGCCGCCGTCAGAATAGGAGACAAGGACCTTCAATCATCATTTCTTTCCAACATCATCAATGTCTATTGCCGCCTGGGGCTGCCAAAAAAAGCGCGCTATTATTATGCCTTGGCCCAACGTACCCCGTCAACAAAGGACCCCGTGAACCGTAAATACTTTTTAATATACGCCTATGCACGGATTCTTACCGCAGAGCATAAGTATGAAAAGGCTGTAGCAACCCACCGCAGCGCTCTCGACTATGCGACCGAAAAAAGGCTGAAACCCATTTTCATGCTATATCAACTCAGCGAAATTGGCAACCTGTATGTATTGATGGGGCGAGACAAAGAAGCCATAGCCATTGGCGACAGTTGCCAGAGATTGTCAAGAAAGTTAGACAGTGGAGAGTTGCTGACGAACGCTTATAAGATGCTGGCAAATGCCTATGACCACGACGGACAGCCTGATTCCGCACGCCGATACCGTGATCTTTTCTTTGCGCTTAACGACTCTGTGTATAACACGAAGAAGTTTTTCAAGGCCCGTCACAAGCTCACTGAGTATGAAGAAGAGCAGAATCTGCGCGAGCTTATCAAACTCAACGAGCGCATCAGTTACCAGATGTACATCATTGTCTCCATCATTTTCTTCTTCCTGTTGCTCGCAATCTTCGCTTGGATTATCTATAAAAAAAACCAACGGCTGCTCATCACACAGCGGTTACTCATCGACAAGAACAAAGAGATGGAGCAGCGCGACACACAAAATCAAAAGCTTCTGGCACACTATGTCGAGCAAAACGGACAGTCGGCTGCCACCGAAAGGATAACAGAGAGGGCAGAGGGAAAAACAAAAGCATCGCAAGTGCGAATAGCGGAGGACGAGGAACGACGACTGCTCAATAGCATCAACTCAGTGTTGTCCGACCTGTCAGTGATTTCTAACCCCGATTTCAGCCTGCGAATGCTTGCCGATGCCGTCCAGTCAAACACAAAATATGTGTCCCACGTCATCAACTCCAACTACCATAAGCCCTTTAAGACGCTGCTCAACGAGCTTCGCATACGTGCCGCATGCCACAAACTTACAGACACGGAGCGCTATGGACGCTACACCATGCAGGCTGTCTATGAGGAAGTGGGCTACACTAATGCCGTGAGCTTCATCCGTGCTTTCAAGAAAATCTATGGCATGCCGCCTTCCGAATACCGCAAATTGGCGGCCAAAGAAAAGCCAGAGGAATAGGGGACAATGCAAGAAGGAGAAACTGGGATGCTTCATAAAAACGAAGCATCCCAGTTGCATTGTTACGTTTCAAAGGTTTGGCCCACTGACACTTGCTGTGTATAAGAAGCGATACCGTCAGAATGCATCATCTGTTTATGACATACTTATTTACATAAGTGTATCTACCATCATCTATTTTCACAATACGTGCTCCTTTTCCTACAGATAACATATCTGCCTTAGTGAGCTTTCCGATAGTGGTATGAAGTAACATTCTTCCACTTTCGTCATAAAAGAATATTTCTGAATTTTCATTACTCATCGCTTTTACATCATCTATTCCAAGTGTAGTGTCAGCATCTTTCAAATTGAACGCAATATTACATTCTGCATTATTGAAAGTACCTTGAGTAAGCCGTGTAGTATTTGTTTCCCCATTATCGCCTCTACTGAGCTGGTAAATCTGATAATACCCATTGCCATAAGCAGTACTGCTTATGCCGTCACCGCCAGCATCGTATATCACGAGAGAATAACAATCATCGGTTTTCAAATCGAGCATTTCCTTATACTTGTGTCGTGCTTCTGTGTAAGAACCGCCTTCCTGTACCACATCGCCAGCAGAGTTGAACACTTTCCACGTTGTTTCCTCAGGCTTTTTGTCTGTATAGATGTCCATGCGAACAGCATTTCGTGCCTGCATAGAGTTATTGAAGTTGATGGTTATGGCGTTGCTTTCATTGCTTGTGCCATTAATGTCCGACAACCATACTTTTGCAACATTCTGTGAACCGTCAGTCGTTAAGCTGAAGTCCGATATATCTACAATGTCGAACTTCGTCTTTGCCAACCTTGACAAATCACCGCTCCAATCATAAGTGTGCAAAACACCATTAACTTCCACATTTATTTTTGCAGTTGTAAGGTTGTTTTTTCCATCATTACGGAACGTAATGTTTCCGTAGAAGTTAGGAGTACAAATGAAATCAGGTGTATCGTCTACGCTAATCAGATTGGCATAGTCTTCAGACTTTGCCTCCTTTGGAATATATGCGGATGCAACTATCTGCTTTGTTGTTATGTCTTGTACGAAAGCAACAACACCAAGTTCGTTCTCATCGTAGAAATTATCCAAACTGCAAGAGAAATTGAAATCGTATGCTTTATCCCTTTCCATACTTTGGCCGATGGCATAACCATTTCCATCAGGCATAAAACGTTTTGCAACATATTCCATCTCTTGTTCTCCATTGGAGTAGGCTTCTGGCGACTTGTAGTACTCTTCTATTGCAACGGCAAACAATCTTAGATTAGATGCATCGGGTACATCCGTTTTAGAAGAGACGTTTCCTTCAACTTTGAGTTGGTGATTGGCAACACTACAGCTCATAGTGATATCATACTTCATGATGTCAATTTCTCTTGCATTGTCAAACATGAGTCCCAACAGGTTCGGACTCAAGGAATATGTGGCCTCAGAACCGTTGATAAGCAGTGTGGGATAAGCTGATATGTCATAGAAAGCTATACGCTGATCCAGATTTTCTTTTTCTGAAAGATAGAATGGATCGTCCCTGTCAGGATAACTTCCATGGCATTTCAAGCAGATAACGTCACCTAATTTGTCATTAACTACTTGATCTAATACTGGGGCAAATTTCGCACATGGTCCACAACCAGTATTTGTGAAATTTTCCACAATAACGATATTCTTGTTGGACAGCTGTTGTGAGTAGGTCGTTTCGGAAAGTGTATTGCTAAATAAATCTTTCCAAGACCCAGCAATACGAATATCATCAATTTTCATATCGTTCCAATCTGTACCCAATTTAGATGAGTTCCTCGCCAACACAATGGCTGTAAGCTCTTCCAAATCTTGCTCATTTGAGTTGGAATTCTGAACAAGGGCGGGAGGCTCTGTGGTAAAGTCTGTCGGATTAACCCAGAGAGATATAGTGTCATTGTTGTCACCTTCAACAAAGGTATAGCCCATTACAATGAGGTAAGTCTTGTTTAAATCAAACTCCTCTTCTGTATAAACTGGGCTCTTTGCTTTTACTTTGCCAACGCCGAATCTGAATTTTCCTTCGTTTTCAGATTTCATTGTTGTCAAAAAGCCCACATTAAAGCCGTAATCTTTATCCTTCACAGTACCATCTCCTGTCTTGCTTCTGACGAATCTGAGAAACGGATTCCCGTCACCTGCACTTTCTATATTTACCAATGCACTTGCATAAACAGTACCACTGGAAATAAGTGTTTTATCGTAGGGAGCCTGATAGGAGTAACATTTCTTTAGATTCGCCAGCTTTACGCAATTACCTTTGGCATCTGTTGAGTAACCTTCGTAAACAAGACTGCCTTCTTCGACATTTATTGTCGTGTCGCATGTCCCAGCCCCATACTTTACCCATTTGCCTTGTTGGTATAAATTCCCTGTGGTTAAGCTATCGAAATTTTCGGTGAACAATCTCTGCGCTAAGTTTGTCGATGGCATTATCCAGCACACTGCAGCTATGATCATGCCCAAAAAGTGATTATGTTGTTTCCTCATAGTTATCTATATCAGATTATGTTGGATACTAAACAGAAAATCCTTTACCTGATATATATCATGAAGTGAAGGATTTTCTGTTTTCTATAACTGGACCCTATTTAACAATCTTTACACTCTTCGCTCTACCTTGAGCATCCTTTACAGTAACGATATATATGCCAGGTGCAAAGTTTGTACTGTTGAAATCGTTGCCATCAATGGACTTTATGACTTTGCCGTCGATGCTGTGAATTGTTGTAGAGGTTACATCAGAGAGATTATCGTTAACGATATTGATACCTGTTCCTTCGTTGAAAGTGCCATCATCAAAAATGCGTGCGCCCTTCAGCATAGTATTCGAGTCATCGTCTTCGCCTTGGTATACTACATACGAGCAGTTGTCACCTTTAACAAAGTTCACCTCACTAAAGCTTCCAGTTTGGCCTATCTGCTGCTTCCACACGACATCACCATTCTTGTCAATTCTTGTTACGTACAAGTCTTCGCTTGCCCATGCAATTACATTGGAGTAGCAAAGCAACCACTCACCATCTCCTACAGGTAATACACCATAGTTATTGAAAGCCCATCCAGCATAATCATCGGTCTTTGAGTCAATTATTTTCCCTGTATCACCGAACAGACGGTCACCAGTAGCATTGAATTTCTGTACACTAAAGTTATATGCGCCATCACCAAGGCTGTATGCAAAAGCCACAAGTGCTGTGTTATTCTTTGTATCAGAAGCCTGTTGTGGGTAATCAACATCGTAATCTTCATTGCTCATTACGTCCATAGACTCGAGGCCAAATTCAACTGAACCATCTGCGGTTACGTGTTGACTTGTTATCATGTGCCCAAAGTCACCAACGTTTCTGACCCATGTGACAAATGCGCCTCCTTTACCATCGGCATCAATTTTATAAGGATGTAAATCATGACCTCCTGAGTTTGATGACCCTAAAACAGCAGGGTCACCCCATACCTTATTACAATCTCGAGTATATCTTATTGCTTCTGGGCCGTTACTCCCCGCATTTATTACAAGGAAATCAGTCCCTATGCTCGGGAAGATCTGACCAAAAATGTCTTGTGACTCAGTAAAAGCAAGAGTTCCTTCGGGAGAAACCCTGTTGCTGTAATTCACATCACTATATGAATTGGTTCTGTCCAAAATCCACACATCGTCTCCAACAACATACGTATCTGTAAAAGGCGAATTTATTCTGTCATTAAGAGCCAATCCATCGAGTCCCCATACAAAATTCTGACTCTGATCTATTTTGTACCATACAGGTGTAAAAGTGTTATATCTTTCGAGGTCCTCAGCTTCTTCTGACCTTGAGTCGGCGTTGCTTATTATGGCAGAGCCATCAGAAGTAACAGCGAGCGAATAATCACTGTTCCATGACGGACTCCTATGATCTGAAACGGCAAGCCCATTTTCTCCAAATAACGCATTACCATCCTTGTCAAGGAGTTGCAGGTGGGGATAGGAATAGCAGAGAGCTTTTCCAGTTGACTTGTGCGTCCGCCATGCAATATACATCTTGCCGTCTTTGGTCAATGCCACCTTTGGTTGAATCTGTCCCAACTCTGTACCAGACAACAGTACTGGATTGTTGTCAACGTTCCATTGTGCACTTGCTGTTAATGCAAGAGCCATTGCTGCTAATGCTAATGTAAATCTTTTCATAAGCGTTCGATAATGTTATGATATACAAGAATTGTTTGATTTCGTTTGCAAAAGTAGTGAAATTTATTATATATGAATCGATTAAGTAGCCTGATTACATTACAATTCTCGAATTGTTATAGAAAAAGTACCACCCTTCTTATTTTGTTTGTATTTTTATGCTTTTTATTATATGCGAAAGATTGAGATTTTCAATACAAAGCGTTGTATCGCTGTTGTTTGTGGGTGTAAAAAAGGAAATTTAGAGTCTCTGTTAATTCGTGTGGTCAATCCAAAATACTTCATTACAAAACCTGTCATATTCATGAAGAAAATTATCTTCATCACCACACAAATCAACAAAGGCCACTTGAAAGTTTGCTATTGTGAGGGTCTTTCTTGGCTAAACAAACACTCTGGCTACTAAGTCAAAAATGTTGTTTGCGCACTATGGCTGTACAAGAATTTCCCGCTTGGCTGTCCTTATACTTCAATAATCCTCCAAATAGCCCTTGGTGAAGAGGTCATAGGCGACGGCCTCGAGCTCTTTGAGGGTCATTTTCTCCACGGCACGCTCTATGATTCTGATGAAATGGTCGCGGCAATAGTCATCTGTTTCTGTTAATCTTTCTTCCATAATCAGTCGGTCTGCGTTCTGATATTGTTAAGTCCATCATTGATAATGATTATTCCACCGTCCGCAATCGGCCGATTCGTTCATACGTCATGATGGTTCTGCCGTCATAGTGTTCCGCCTTGACCAGCCGGAGATTGCGGGGAAGCTGTGGCGCACGGATGCCATCGCCCAGACAGAAAGATGCCGTCTCTACGCGAATCTCGTCCCATTGGCCGCAATCAAGGAAGGACTGCAGCGTCGTTGAGCCCCCTTCCACCATCAATGACTGTTTTTTCTCCGCATAGAGGTGGCGCAAGGCCGCCTCGATGTTGTCAAAAGCTACGAATCCATCGGGAATTTCTTTCTGTGACACACGCCCCAAGACGATGCGTTCCGGATCGTTTCCCGACCACTCGCGGACGGTCAGGCGGGGAGAATCGACTGTCAGCGTGGTGTGACCGATGAGTATTGCGTCGCTCTCAGTGCGCATTTTGTGCATCAGCATTTGCGTAAAAGGCGATGAAATGGTCGTTTTTTGTCCCCGAAGTCCCATCATGCCATCTGCCGACTGCGCCCATTTCAGCGTGACGTATGGCCGGCGCAACGTATTGTATGTCATAAACCGCTTGTTCAACTCGATGCACTTGCGCTCCAAGACACCCACCGTCACTTCGATTCCCGCATCTCTGAGCTTCTTAATTCCTCTGCCCTGCACCTTCGCAAAGGGGTCTATGCAACCGCAGACCACCCGGCGGACGCCTTTGCGGATGATCAAATCGGCACAAGGTGGGGTTTTCCCATAATGGCTGCACGGCTCGAGCGACACATAGATGGTGCTCTCCGGCAGCAAGGCCTCGTCTTTCTGACGCACGGAAGCAAAAGCATTGACCTCGGCATGGCCTTGCCCACAGCACACATGATAGCCCTCGCCGATGATGCGACCCGCCTTGTCGACAATGACAGCCCCCACCATCGGATTGGGTTTGGCGTTCTGCATCCCGCCTCGTGCCAACTGAATACAGCGGCGCATATACCGCTCATCTGTTTCTCTTTCTGTCATTTCACACACTGAATAATCGGAGAAACCGCATAAAAAGCGGTCGCTCCGCCAACCATCCCTGCTTCTACAACATTCTGTTCTTTGTCCATCGCAACCATGTCCTCTATTGGTCGCTGCGCCTTTTCGAAATGATCGCAAAGGACAAGGGAAGGCTACTACTTCTTCATGTCAAAGCCAATACGCACGCCCTCATAGTTTTTCGAGATGTCGCCAAGGACAGACGCTGTGCTGTTGCCACTGGCTGCCGCCAAGGTCTGGAACAGGGTGAGCACCTTCTTCGACTCAAAAAGCACGCTGATGCCCGACGCTCCGTTGCGTACCACATAGCCTTTGAGGTTCAGGAGCAGACCTTTCAGCTCCAAAGAGGAGTCGGACGCATCGTAAGTGTACGTGCCATTCCAGGTCTTTCCCTTGATTTTGGCCGAGAATTTCCCGTTCTTATCGAAAGTCAGCTGCGTGTTGGAAGCCGTGAATCCCAGTTTGTTGTACTCTGTGGCGAGCTTCTCCTCCACCTTGGAGGCGGCCACTTCACCGCCCACACGCGCCAATACGCTTTCGGAAGTGAACGCGCAGCCCGGCCCATCATACCGCCAAGTGCCGTAGAGTTTCTCTTCCGACAGCTTGGACGCGCCACCGATGACCGACGAGATGACGTTGCCAATCGTCTCACCGACGCCACTACCAAATATATTTCCACCGGCATTGCTCCCGTTGGAAGTCGCATTGCCACCCAGTCCGCCACATGATGTGAGCACCAGTGTGGCTGAAAAAACACCTAAGATCAATTCCTTTTTCATGTCTATGCTGTTTGATTGTTCTCTATTTCATATTGTTGGCCACCTCCGCACCCTTGTCAAAGAGGTTTTTCTCAGCCACTTCGGGCTTCATCGCCTCCTCTTTGGACAGCCCATCGGGGTTGATGCTTCCCACCTGAGAGTAGCCCGCAGCCAACAAACGATCCTTCTCTTGCACTCTGCCCGACCACAACTGCACGGGCACACCCGCCTTCTTGCCATGGCAGAGCACCACATAGGGCAGCTTTCCCATCAGCGTCTGCGCGTCGCTGCTGCCCTCTCCGGTCACAATAAGGTCGGTTTCATCGAGTGCTTCGTCAAAATGATTAGTCTTCAAGAGCAGTTCCGCACCCGAGCACATCGTGGCTTGGAAGTACTCCATGAACGCATAGCCCAATCCTCCTGCCGCTCCGGCACCGGGACGCTGGCTGAAGTCATAGCCAAAATGCCGTGCACTGATGGCGGCAAAGCGTTTCGCGCGACGCTCAAGCACGGGAATCATCGCCTCGGTAGCCCCTTTCTGCGGAGCAAAGACACGCGCAGCACCCTGCGGTCCACACAGCGGACTCTCCACATCGGAGGCAAGCACGACGCGCAAACTGCTGAAGTAGCGCGCCTTGACCGCCTCAAAGGAATGGCGGGCGCCCGTCCCCAGCGCATCAATCAGACCGCGAAGCATGCCCACACCACAGTCGCTGGTGGCCGTTCCGCCCAATCCGATGATACATTCGCGCGCCCCACGGCGCACGGCATCGGCCAACAGCTCACCCACCCCGTAGCTGGTCGCCACGAGCGGATTGCGGTTTTCCGGCTCAATGCGTGCCAACCCGCACGCCTCCGCCACCTCGACGATGGCCGTTTGGCCACACAAGCCATAGGAAGCTGTGATGCGTCGCATCATGGCATCGTGGCAAGAAACGTCTATACGCTCCCCACCCATCGCCGAAAGAAACGCCGGGAGCATGCCGTCGCCGCCATCACTCATCGTCATGACGCGACATTGGCCACCCACGGAGCGCACACCACGCGCAAAGACCTCGCCCGCCTTCTGGCTGGAAAGGCATCCTTTGAAGGAATCGAAGGCTATGAGTATTTGCATCGAGAAAACACTTTTTACAAAGACAAAAGTAAACATTTTCGGACTTTCGGGCAAGCTGCCGCCCTGATTTTTTTGCGCTTTCGACAAAGAAAGCGTACATTTGCGGCATGAATCAAGCAACGGACTACAGCAAGGGCTGCGCAATCGTCCGCACAGTGCGCCACGTTGCCAGCCTGTTCAGGGTGAAACGTGAGGAGCGGGTGGTGGCTTGTGCCGCCCTTCTCTACGCCATCGCCCTCAACGTGATGGTGATTGCCCGCTATTGGCAGTGGTTCAGCCAAGTGACAGACCACTACCGCCAGCTCGTACTGCAACATTTCCACATCTCCGGCTACGATCCCATCACCTATTGGGTGCTCAACGAGTGGACCACCGACTACAACATCTACCGCCATCCGCTGCTGGCTTTCTTCATGTGGATGCCCGCGCAGGCCAACCAACTGCTCATTCATCTGACGGGAATCAACTTCGCCCAGGTCATCACCGCCGTGCTTCTCGTCCTATCGGCATTCTACTCCGTGCTGTTTCTCTACCGCATTTTGCGCCATTTCATCGGTTTGACGCACGTCGACACTTGCCTGCTCACGCTCTTGTTTCTCAGCTTCGGCTACACGATGGTGTCCATGAGCGTGCCCGACCACTTCTCGTTGTCAACGACCGCCCTGCTCCTCACCCTCTACGTGGCGGGCAAACGGCTGAAAGACCGCCGCGCGCTGACGGGCGGACAGACGCTGCTGCTCTTCCTGCTCACGGCGGGCATATCGCTCAACAACGGCATCAAGGTGTTTTTAGCCAGCTGGGGTGCCAACGGAAAACGGTTCTTCCGGCCGGCCCATCTGCTGCTCACCGTCATCCTTCCCTCCGCGCTCTTATGGGGTTTTGCACGATGGGAGTGGCACACATTTGAGCGACCCAGATACATCGCAAGGCAGGAAGCAAAGGCCGCCCAAATGAAAAAGGAGCGCACGCAAGTGGTGGAAAGCCTCATGGCATCGTGGGTGAGGAGCGACACCACGGGCATAGGACACACCGCCGACAGCCTATATCTTGTGCAGGCCAAGGCGAAAGAGGAGAAGAGACAGAAGCAACCGATGTTTGCCCACCAAGGAAAACCCATGGCGGAAGGAGAGTTTGCGTCGTGGACCGATGCGACCACGCCCCGCTTGAAGAGCATTGTCGAAAACCTGTTGGGCGAGCCCATCCTGCTGCACGCCGACCATCTGCTCGGTGATGTGCTCGTTAATCGGCCCGTCATCGTTCCCTATCGTCATCCCATCGGCTACCTTCCCGAAGCCATCGTCACGGCCTTCTTCCTCGCCGGCTGCTGGATAGGGCGGCGAAGCCGTCTGCTATGGATTGCCTTATCGTGGATGGCGTGCGACGTGCTGATTCATGTCGTGCTCGGTTTTGGCCTGAACGAGGTGTACATCATGTCGCCCCACTGGCTCTTTGCCCTTCCCATCGCCATGGCCTACCTGGCGCGGAGCGCAGCGTCTACTCGTTGGTGCCTGCCCTTGCGTGCGCTCACCCTCTTGCTGACGCTTTACCTTTTTGCCTGGAACGCCATCCTTTACGTGAGCTACATGGTGTAGCCGCCAGGCAACGCCCCTCATAACCGCAACGGGCCGATGAGCCAGACATGGCAAGACACCGGAGCCCAAGGACACTTTGTCCCTGGGCTCCGGTGTTTTGTTTGACTAGCATGTGT
>DLLX01000012.1 GCA_002479145.1 Prevotella sp. UBA7551
CCCCTTTTCACCGTTTCTCCCGGCATCTTGCGGCCGTAGCCTTCGCCATGGCCCGGGATGGGCTCAAGAGGCATAAGGGGCATGATAGGCCAAAGTTAACCAATAGCCATCCGAAATGAGTAAACATTCAAGATAGAAGTGCACTGTTTTGGTATAGATAATCCTCCTCGGGAGGAAAAACAACAACCAGCAATACAAATAACAAAAAAGGGAGACCGCTGTCTCCCAAAGATTAAGTAATTTTGTATTGCATATGTATCATCACTTAACCCGTGAGCAAAGATACGCAATTTATCTGGGATTACAAAGAAAGGTCAGCAGGAGTGCCATTGCTCGGCAGATAGGTGTCTCACCCTCCACTGTAAGTCGTGAGATTTCACACAACAGGACGAAGTCTGGAAAATATGTTTGGGACAAGGCCCATGACAAGGACGTTGGTCGTGTGAAACGTACTCCTGGAAACAGACGCACACCTGAAACGTTGCGGTGGCGTATAGAGCAGTTTATAATGGATGAGCAATGGTCTCCGAAGCAGATATCAGGCTGGCTCAGAAAAAACGAGAAGGACAGTGTCTCCCATGAAACCATCTATAAGATGATCCGTGCCGACAAAAGCGGAAGGCTGGCCAAGAACTGCCGCCACAAGATGAAATACCATCGCAAACATTCAAAGGACAAGGAGACGAAGGCAACCAACATAAGGAACCGCAAGAGCATCCATGAACGTCCGATAGAGGCGGATGGGAAGCGTTTCGGTGACTGGGAAATGGATCTCATTGTTGACAGCAACAGCAATGCGATTCTCACCATGATAGAAAGAAGCACTAACTTCCTTGTCATGGCAAAGCTGAAAGAGGGAAAGAGGGCCATGCCGCTTGCCAAAACGGTATGGAGGTTGCTGCTGCCATACAAGGGCGAGAACCTGAAGACTATAACAACAGACAACGGAAGTGAATTTGCCGCGCATGAATGGATTACTGACAAACTTGGAGTGCCGGTATTCTTCACTGATGCATATTCTTCATGGCAGAAAGGAGCAGTTGAAAACACCAACAAACTGATAAGGCAAAACATACCAAAGGAAATGGACATTAGCAAGGTGACGGATAAAAGAATATCTTCCATTCAAGCGAAAATTAATAGAAGGCCAAGGGAAAAACTGAACTTTTCTACACCAAAAGAAGAGTTCTTCAGAGTTTATTCTTAATTTTGCACTTTCTGGTTGACTCTATACTCGAGGAGGAAAGTCCACTTAGGGGCAAAAAACAGGTTGCGCGGGGCAATAAACGGCGGTGCGCAAGCGTTAAAACAAGTAGCAAGGCATAAGTCTGCCAACCAGTTTATGATAGAATACATACGCGGCGAGTTGGCCGAACTCACCCCGGCACAGGCCATCATCGAGGCCTCGGGAGTCGGCTACGCCCTCAGCATATCCCTCAATACCTATACTGCGCTGCAAGGCCGGCACGACGCGCGGCTCTTTGTGCACGAGGCCATCGTCACCGGAGGCCGCGACGACAGCTATACCCTCTATGGTTTCGCCACCAAGCAGGAACGCACCCTATACCGTATGCTCATTACCGTCTCGGGAGTGGGCGTCAACACGGCACGGATGATCCTCTCCTCGCTCTCGCCCAAGGAGCTGTGCTCCGTCATTGCGGGTGGCGACGAGCGGATGTTGAAGAGCGTCAAGGGCATTGGCGTGCGGACTGCGCAGCGCATCATCGTCGACCTGAAGGACAAGATTGTGGCCAGCGGCATTGCCGACGAGCTGCATGTGGGTGGCGCGACCGATGCGCCCGTGGTCGATACCGCCGTGCGCGACGAGGCCGTGGGAGCACTGACGATGCTCGGCTTCTCCCCCGCGCCGTCGGCAAAGGTCGTGCAGTCCATCCTCGCAGGGCAGCCGGACCTGCCCGTGGAGCAAGTGGTCAAGCAGGCATTGAAGCTCATTAAGTAAATAATGTGCGCCTGTGCGCGCTCCTTATTAATATATCTACGCCAACGATAGTCGTCCAACCCATCCCATTCGCCATTCCCCCGGGGAGGACAAGGAAGACACCCTGATTGACATGAGGAGAAAATTCGCCATCCTATTTCTCGTATTGCTTGCGATGAGCCTTGTGGCCATTGCCGGCAATCTGCTGCTATGGGACCCCCATGGCACGGTCATGGCGTGGCTTCCCCAGACCCCTCCCGACACGGCGAAGGCGAAAGCCCCCGCCCAGCCCGACGTGGTCATTGACGAGGAGGAGATACCCGACTCGCTGCTCCACCCACGATGGAAGATTCAGCGCACCACCCCCATCACCCTCGACGATCTCAGCCAGCGCAGCACCGACCTGCAGCGGCCCGAGAACATGAAGCAGACCGTGGAGTACAACGACTCCCTCGACCGCTATGTCGTGGGCTACAAGGTGGGCGGAACCTACGTCAGCGCACCCATTATGATGACTCCCGAGGAGTATAGGGCGTGGAGCAATCGGCAGAGCTGGGCCGACTTCTACCGCGAGAAGAACAAGGAGATTCTCCAGCAGCAGGGCAAGGAGAAATTCGACTTCACCAACATGCACTTCAATCTCGGCCCGGCCGAGAAGATATTCGGCCCGGGTGGCGTGCGCGTCAAGACGCAAGGCACCGCCGAGCTGAAGTTTGGCGCCACGCTAAAGAACATCGACAACCCGTCGTTGCCCATCCGCAACCGCAAGACAACGACGATGAACTTTGACGAAAAGATTAACCTCAACGTCAATGCGAGGGTGGGCGACAAGGTGAACATGAACCTCAACTACAACACCGATGCCACTTTCGACTTCGATACGCAAAATCTCAAGTTGAAATATGACGGAAAAGAAGACGAGATGATTAAGCTCGTGGAGGCAGGCAACGTCTCGTTCCCTTCCAACAACTCCCTCGTCCAGGGCGCGAGCAGCCTCTTCGGCATCCGGACCGACTTCCAGTTTGGCCGCCTGAAGCTCCAGACCGTCTTCTCGCAGAAGAAGTCTTCCAACAAGAGCGTGTCCACCAAGGGTGGCAAGCAGCTCACCCCCTTTGAGATAGATGTGGCCGACTATGAGGAAAACCGCCACTTCTTCCTCTCCAATTACTTCCTCTCCCACTATGATGCCGGCATGCGCACGCTGCCCAACCTCACCACTGGCGTGAAAATCAACCGTGTGGAGATATGGGTGACGAACAAGACGGGCACCACTTCCAACACCCGCAACATCGTCGCCCTGACCGACTTGGGCGAGAATAGTGGCGTGAGCCGTCCCGACTTGTGGGGAAACGGCTCCGGGAACGTGCCGTCGAACAACGCCAACGCAGAGTATCAGACCCTCGCCCAAGGCCATCCCGAGGCGCGCGACATCGACCAAACGTCGACTGTGCTCGAGGGAATGGGGCTCGTGGGCGGCTCCGACTTCGAGAAGTTGTCGAGCGCACGCCTGCTCAACAGCTCCGAATATACGGTCAATACCTCCTTGGGCTATGTGTCGTTGCGCGCCGGACTGCAGACCGACCAGGTGCTGGCCGTGGCCTATGAGTACACCTACGGCGGCGTGACCTACCAGGTCGGCGAGTTCTCCAGCGACAGAACCGACGTCAACGAGGCCTTGTTTGTGAAGTCGTTGAAGAACACCAGCAACAATCCCGCACAGGGAAACTGGCGGTTGATGATGAAGAACGTGTATTATCTCGCCTCGACGGTGCAGAAAGAGAAGTTCCGCCTCGACGTGAAATACCAGAGCGACACCACGGGAGTGTACATCTCCTACATCCCCGAGGCCCAAGTGAAGGGCACACCCATCATCAAACTCCTTGGCGCCGACCGCCTGGACAACAACAACAAGGCCAACTCCAACGGCTACTTCGATTTTGTGGAGGGCTATACGGTGAGCAACGGGCGCGTGTTCTTCCCCGTGGCGGAGCCCTTCGGATCCTACATGAAGACCTATCTGGAGCAGCACGGCGTGGCGGCAGACAATGCCAGCAAGTATGCCTTCACCGAGTTGTACGACTCTACGAAGACTGTGGCGAAGCAAATTGCCGAGAAGGACAAGTATATGCTTGTGGGACAGTACAGCGGCACGTCGGCCAACGTCATCTCCCTGGGCGCATACAATGTGCCGCAGGGTTCGGTCGTGGTGACGGCGGGGGGCGTGACCCTCACCGAGGGGAGCGACTACTCGGTGGATTACAACTCCGGCGAGGTGACCATCCTCAACCAAAGCATCATCGACGCGGGCACCAACGTCAACGTTTCGCTCGAGAGTCAGAGCGACTATGGGCAGGAACGCAAGACGATGGTGGGACTCAACTGGGAGTATGACTTCTCGAAGAACTTCCAGCTCGGCGGTACGTTCATGCATCTTGGCGAGCAAGCCCTCACGACCAAGGTCAGCATGGGGTCGGAGCCACTCAACAACACCATCTGGGGACTCAACCTTAACTGGAAGAAAGAGAGCCAATGGCTCACCAATGTGCTCGACAAGATTCCCTTCCTCCGCCTTACGCAGCCGTCGCAGATCTCCTTATCGGCAGAGTTTGCGCAGCTCATCGCCGGCAAGGCCAGCGGTACGCAGGACAATGCGTCCTATTTGGACGACTTTGAGAACACCAAGAGCACCATCGACGTGTCGCAACCCACCTCGTGGATCATCTCCTCCGTGCCGAGTCTCTTCCCGGAATCCTCCGACAAGACGACGCTCAAGAGTGGCTACAACCGCTCTCTGCTCGCGTGGTATAATATCGACCCGCTCTTCACAAGGCGCAGTTCGTCGCTCACCCCGGCTCACATCAAGAGCGATCTGGAGCAGCTGTCCAACTATTATGTGCGCGAGGTCTATACCAGGGAGCTGTTTCCGCAGCGCGACCAGAACAACTACAGTGGCCAATCGTCCATGCTGACCGTGCTCAACCTGGCCTATTACCCCGAGGAACGGGGACCCTACAACTTCAATCCCGACCTGACGCTCAACGGACGGCTGACCAATCCCAAGACAAAGTGGGGAGGAATGATGCGCAAGTTGGACACCAGCGACTTCGAGACAGCCAATATCGAGTACATAGAGTTCTGGTTGCTCGACCCGTTTATCTATAGTAATGAGCGCGATGACGCCAATCTCTATGGCGGCGACTTCTATATCGACCTCGGAGAGGTGAGCGAAGACGTGCTCCGCGACGGTAAGAAGTTCTATGAAAGTGGCATGCCCGTCGACGGAAGCAACGCTTGGACGACCACACAGTGGGGAAGAATACCGACCCAAGCGACCGTAACCTACGCCTTTGCCACCACCAGTGGAAGCCGAGCCATGCAAGATGTGGGCTTCAACGGGCTTACCGACCAGCAGGAACAGGAGTTTGAGTCCTACCAAGACTTCCTAACCACCATCCGGGGCAAGGTCAATCAGGCCGTGTTTGACTCCATTTGGGCTGACCCGGCCAACGATGACTATCACTATTTCCGCGGCTCTGACTACGACCAGCAGCAGAAATCCATCCTCGAACGGTACAAGCGCATCAACATGCCGCAGGGAAACTCGCCCGATTCCGACAACCAGCCCGAGAATTATGACACCTCCTACAAGACGACTCCCGACGTGGAGGACATCAACCAGGACTATACGCTCAACGAATATGAGAAGTATTATCAGTATCATGTCTCCATTCGGCCGCAGGACTTGGTCGTAGGGCAGAACTATATCGTCGATAAGCGCGAGACGACGCCCTCACTTCGCAAGGGAGGAACGGGCAAGGCGACGTGGTATCAGTTCCGAATCCCGCTGCGGGAGTTCCAGAAGCGCGTGGGCGGCATCAGCGATTTCACCTCCATCCGGTTCATGCGGATGTTCCTTACGGGCTTTGAGAAACCCATTGTGCTCCGTTTCGGCTCGCTGGATCTTGTCCGTGGCGACTGGAGACAGTACAACCAGAACCTCACACAGTCGGCTTCGACCTCCGGATCGATGTCGGTCAGCGCCGTGAGCATTGAGGAAAACTCCGACAAAGAGCCGGTAAACTACGTCCTTCCGCCGGGAATCACGCGCGAACAAGACCCTACGCAACCGCAGTTGGTGCAGAGCAATGAGCAGGCACTGGCCCTGACGGTAAACCATCTCGGCACAGGGGAGTCGAAAGCGGTGTACAAAAACACCACGCTCGACCTCCGTCAGTACAAGCGTATACAGATGTTCGCCCACGCCAATGCCTTCGATCCCAACACCACGGGGCTGCAAAACAGCCAACTGGCGGTCTTCGTGCGCTTCGGTTCCGACTATAAGAACAATTATTACGAGTACGAAATTCCCCTCTCCCTCACCGCCCCAGGTCGCTACAACGGCTATACGCGCGAGGGATGTGTGGCCGTTTGGCCGGAAGAGAACATGCTTGACGTGCCCCTCAAGATCTTTACGTCGGTGAAGAAAGCCCGCAACGAGGCCAAGTCGGCAGGTGCGGCAAGCTACAGTCTGCCCTATGTGACCTACGATCCAGACAAACCGGCAAACAAGATCACCATTGTCGGCAACCCGACGCTCGGAGAAGTGAAGACCATGATCATCGGTGTGCGCAACCTCAGCGGCGAGGAAAAGAGCGGTGAGGTGTGGGTCAACGAGCTTCGCCTGCTCGAATACAACAACGAGGGAGGCTGGGCAGCGCGCGGAAAGCTCAACGTCCAGCTCTCCGACTTCGGCACTATAGACCTCAACGGAAGCTATATCACCGACGGATACGGCGGCATTGAGCAGGGAGTGAACGAGCGACAGCAGGAGACAACGAGCGACTACACCCTCACGACCAGCTTTGAGCTGGGGAAGTTCTTCCCCGAGAAGGCGCGCGTCTCCGCCCCCATCTACTACAGTGTGCAGCGGTCCCAGAGCCGTCCTAAGTACAATCCCCTCGACACCGACATGGAATTGCAGGACGCTCTCGACGCAACCGGCTCCAAAAACGAGCGCGACAGCATCGAGTCGATAGCCGTCACAAAGCAGACTACCACCAACTTCTCGCTCTCCAACGTGCGGGTCGGCATACAGAACAAGCGGCACCCCATGCCCTACGACCCCGCCAACTTCTCCTTTTCCTACAGTCACAGCCACTCCCACACGAGCGGAGAGACCACCGTCTATGAGAATGAGGACAACTGGAGAGGCTCCTTGAACTACAACTGGACACCGGTTTACAAGGCGTGGGAGCCGTTCAAGAAAATCAAAAGCCGCTCCAAGTGGCTCGATATCTTCAAGCGATTCGGCCTGAACTGGCTTCCTCAGAACATAGGATTCAACACAGAGATGACCCGTTCCTACTATGAGCTGCAGGAACGTGACATGGAATCGACCGAGAACGCGATGCTCCCGCTCACCTTCAGTGAGCAATTCCTGTGGAATAGGGACTTTACCATCCGCTGGGACCTCACCAAAAACCTCCACATGAACTTCCAGAGCGCGACCCATGCGGAGATAGAGGAGCCCTATACCCCCATCAACAAGGACCTTTACCCCGACCAATACCAGGCCTGGAAGGACTCCGTGAAGCAGAGTATCAGCAATTTCGGTCGGCCGCTGGACTTCAATCAGTCGTTTAACGCGTCCTACCAGTTGCCGCTTAATCTCATTCCCATCTTCGATTGGGTCAATGCCGATGCCAGCTATGCGTCGACTTACTCATGGATTCGTGGCACAGACCTCGAGGATGGGACGTCGTTGGGCAATACCATTTCGATGAACCGCACGCTCAACCTCAACGGGACGTTCAACCTGGAGAAGCTCTATAACCACTTCCCCTTCCTGAAAAAGACCAACGAACGCTTCAAGCGGGCGAAGCGTAGCGGCAGCCGTCGCGACGATTTGTCGGGAAGAGACCGGCGCACGACCAGCCCGGCCAAGCGGCGGAAGGATGCCAAGGGCGACGCCGCGAAAGCCGAAGGCGACGACAAGGCAGAACAGAAGAAGAAAGAATTGCCCAAGAATCGCCGGAGCTTTGAGCGCGAACTGACCATCAAGGCGGACACCTCAATGGTCGTGAGTCACGGGAAGAACACCCGCAGACTGATTGTCACGGCAAAGGATGCCGACGGAAAAACCATCTCCGTGCGCTGGAAAAAGGTGGATGCCAACAAGATAAAGATCTTCAACAAGACCGACTCTACCATCCGGATGAAGCTCACCGTCACCGCCAAGGAGCCCCTTGACGACAAGGCTTGGTACAAGACGGCCCAGTGTGTGGCCCGTGTGCTCATGACGGCGCGCTCCTTCAGCATCTCCTACCGCGACCAGTACGCCATGACGTTGCCCGGTTTCATGCCGGTTATCGGCAAGGCATTCGGACAAAGGGGTGGTGATGCGCTCGCGCCTGGACTCGATTTTGCCTTCGGTTTCGTTGGAGACGGCTACATAGACCGTGCCCGTGAGCGTGGCTGGCTGCTTTCCAACGACAGTGTGGCCACCCCTGCGACCACTAACCGCACCCAAGACTTGCAGCTTCGCATGACCCTTGAGCCGGTCAATGACCTGAAGATAGACCTCAATGCCTCCCGCACGCAGACCACGGCAAAGAGCATACAGTACATGTATCAGGGCAACCCGACCACCCAAAGTGGCTCATTCACCATGACCACCCTCTCGCTTGGGTCGGCCTTCGAGGGCATGGGCAACGCCACCAACGGCTATCACAGCGGCACGTTTGAGAAGTTTGTGCAGTCGCTCGACGGCTATCGCGACCGTGTCGAGGCGCAATATGTCGGCCGTCGGTATCCCTCCGCACTCGGAGGGGGCACGTTTGACCCTGCCAAGGGGGCGGTCAACAAGTATAGCGGCGACGCGATGATCCCCGCTTTCCTCAATGCTTACACCAGCATGGGGAGCGTTGGGCTGGACATATTCCCCAAATTGGCTTCCCTGCTGCCCAACTGGACGTTGCGATACAGCGGACTTTCCAAGCTGCCATTGTTCCGCGACATCTTCAAGAGTGTTAACATCAACCACAGTTACAAGAGCATTTACAGCGTGGGGGCATACCAAAGCTATAGCACATGGCAGGCATTGAGTGGCGATTTGCTGGGATTTGTCCAGGATGCCACGACGGGAAACCCCGTCCCCAGTTCCATGTTCAACGTCTCGATGGTGAGCATCAACGAGGCCTTCTCGCCCCTTTTAGGCGTGTCCGTGACCACATTGGGCAACCTGACGGCCGAGTTGAAGTACAACCAGACCCGGCAGATTGCGCTCTCCATGACCTCCGTGCAGATCAATGAGGCCGTCAGCAAGGACTGGGTGCTCGGATTCGGCTACAAAATCAACAATTTCGACCTCTTCGGCCCCCGGGCGCGCCGGAAGGTCAAGACCCGAAAGAGGGCCGGCGACCAGCAACAGGACGCCAGTGCCACCAGTCAGACCAACCGAAACCGTAGCGCACGCGGTGGTGTCAACCGCGACTTGAACCTCCGACTCGACATCTCGCTGCGCAAACAAGCCGCCATCACCCGCGACATTGCCACGATGACCTCGTCGGCATCGAGCGGAAACTCCGCGTTCAAGCTCTCCTTCTCCGCCGACTACACCCTGTCGCGGCTGGTGACGATGAGTTTCTATTATGACATGCAGACCAATACGCCGCTCCTTTCGTCGAGCAGTTACCCGACGACCACCCACGACTTCGGCTTCAATGTCAAGCTGAGTCTCACGCGGTAGCATACGACAGGGAAGGCAAGTGCGCAGTGCATGCCGTCCGTTGAAACAAAATCAATATGGGAAGAAACAAATTTTCGCAGCAAGAACTTACCGACATATCCCGTCTGCTGAAACTGAAGAACGCCAGCAAGAGGGGCAAACAGAAGGAGATACGCCACGAATTGCGCGTCGATTACGAGTTCAACATCTCCGACTTCAACGAGCAGGGCAAGGCATTCGGTCCCGATGAGCTTCAGGAGGCGGTTCGCCGGGGTGCCATCCAGGTGCTCGACGATGCCACCATTGCCAGCATGAAAGCCAAGCGGGCGCGCGACAAGGCGCGCGATGAGGCTGAACGACAAGCCGAGGCGTTGGCCACAGGCGAACAGACCGACTGGAAGAAGGCACAGGCCGAGTGGGAAGCCTGGGAGGCGGAGCAGAGAAGCTCACGGTAAAAAACAAGGTCAATCCTTTGGCTGTGCCGAATATATTTCCTATTTTTGCAACGAAATAGAACCATCAAGTAGAAGTATTGTTCAAGAGCTATAAGAAACCATGCAGGAATTGAAAACTTATGGAGTCTATCGCTTCACGTTAAGCGACGGCGGCGGGAAGCCGGAGTTGCTGATTTCCATCAAAAAAGAATATCAAGGGAAGCCCCTTTACGAGAAGGCACTTCAGCGACAGTTTGACCAAAATCACGACTTGGAGCACCCTTACCTGCTCAAATACCTTGAGATGCGGGATGACAACGAGTTGGGACGTTGCCTTGTGGTTGCTTGGGAAGATGCCCGGCCTCTGTCTTCTTTCGTCGCAGAGAGCCCCAGCTTGGAGGCAAAGAAGGCTGTTCTTGAACAGTTGGCTTCGGCGTTGGGCTATCTCCATGAGCACAAGATAGTCCATGGCGACCTTTCACCGGCGGTAGTGTTCGTCACTACGAAGGGAAATCAGGTGCGTTTGCTCAATTTCCGCCAGCAGTATGCCGGCAATCAGGACGATGCGGCGCAGGTTGTCCGCTACCAGGCGCCCGAAATCAAGGACGGTACGGTAGCCGTCACGGTGCGCGCCGACATGTATGCGCTTGGTATGTTGATGAAGGATTTGCGCCTTGGGGGTGAGTTCTACGATGTGGTGAGCTGTTGTTGCAACTACAATAGCAGTGCCCGCTACACGACGATGGCCGAGTTTGCCAACGCTTTGGACCACAGGCGCGCCAATCGCCCCTCAGGTGGCGTGCAGTTGGGAATGCCCAAGGTGGGCAAAGGCGTGCTCCGTGCAGTGGTGGCTGTGCTGGCGCTGGTCGTCGGTGTGGGCATTGTGCTCTACTTTATCAACGACACCGACCTCTTGGGGCAGGACGATGCGTCTCAGGTGGCTACCATATCTCGTGATACGACGGCTACCGTGGCCACGCAGGACACTACGTCTCCTGCTCCTGCACCCGCCGATTCTGCCGATGAGTACACCGGTGACTTGGCCTTCCTTGCGCCCCTTGTCCCGCAGATGTATAAGGATATCGACAAGATCTATGCCCCTTATAGTGCGGCTTCCAGCCCTGAAGAGAAGCAGGAGGTGCGTGCAAAGGTGAAGCGTTACTACCGGGGACTGCGCGGAACGCTTGGGAAAAAGACGCAGGCACAGTATGATGCGTTCGACAAAGCCTTTGCCGACTATGTCAAAATCAAGAACAACGCGCTCAATCAGTAAACTCAGCCGTAGACGAATGCAGATGCGAACACGGCCGTTGGGCAGCATTCTCATGCGGTCATAAGCATAAAACGCAAAGGCGAATCCTACAGCAAGGGTTCGCCTTTTTGTGTGCTTCCCCTTCTTCTTCACCCAGTCTTCGCTCTCTATTTGGGTTTAACCTCCCTTCCGTATCCCTCTTTCTTGCGTCAATTTTCCTTGCGTTGAGGCTCGTTGCGTCAGACTCATTTCGTGTTTTTGCCTGACAGATAGGCGGCTTCAGTAATGAGGCCTTGCAATAGAGCCTAAATCGCGTTGTCATAGGGCCTCTTTTG
>DLLX01000072.1 GCA_002479145.1 Prevotella sp. UBA7551
CAAAGGCGGCTGCAATGTGGGATAAGAGATTAAAGTTGCACGAAGGGGTATATACAACGCTCAATTATCATGTTCTTATTTTCCTACCAGTGTTCCGCTAAAAGGATTGTGTAAAGCGACATCCGAAAAGCGTGACGCACATGAATGCCAGGAAAGAGAAGAAAGTGCGTAGGGCAACGCGTATGCTTTTTGTGTGTGTCATTTCTTGTTCACATCAGCTTTTTTTTCTAAATTTGCACCAAGACCAACACCATCAGGAAAAGAAATAATCAGAAACATGACAAAGGAAGACGAACCAGGCACGGCTTTTCGGCTTTTGCCAGAGTGGGCAAAGCAAGAAGCCATCGTACTGATTTGGCCCGACGGGCTGACCGACTGGAGTTATATCCTGGACGAGATACGTCAGACTTATGTCTCATTCATCGAGAATATTACTCGCTTCGAGCCTGTTTGGCTCATCGTCCGCGACAAGACGGAGGCCAAGGCGTGGCTCGCAGGAAAGCTGAACAGCCAGGCAATGAAGGCAGTTCGTCTCCTACAGGCCGACTACAACGACACCTGGGCGCGCGATACCATGCCGCTGACACTGTCGGACGGCAAGGGCAGGCTTCGGATGGCCGACTTCCGCTTCAACGGATGGGGCGAGAAGTTCGCCAGCGAGAGGGACAACCTTCTGGGACGGGAGCTGCACAGGCAGGGAGTATTCAGCTGTGAGATGACCCATTGGGACGACTTCGTACTGGAGGGCGGCTCCATTGAGACCGACGGCGAGGGCAACCTCTTCACCACCTCGCCTTGTCTGCTTGCCCCCCACCGCAACCAACCACTCACGAAAGACGAGATGGATGCGCGACTTAGAAAGACTCTCGGCGTGAGACAGGTCTATTGGATTGGGCACGGTGCTCTGGAAGGCGACGATACCGACGGACATATCGACACGCTCGTGCGCTGCGCCCCCCGACACACGCTGCTCTATGTGGGCTGTGACGATGAGAATGACCCTCAATATGCCGGGTTGAAGGCGATGGAAGAGGACCTACTGGCCATTAATCGTGCAACCGACACGCCCTACCGGCTGCTGCGTCTTCCGATGCCCGACATCATTCGCGACGAGGACGGCGCACGCCTTCCGGCCACTTATGCCAACTTTTTAGTTGTGAACGGTGCGGTGATCGTACCGACCTACGGACAAAAGGGCAACGATGCAGAGGCAAAGCGTGTGGTCGAAGCTGCCTTTCCCGGCTACGAAGTGGTCGGGGTCGATGCACGGACGGTCATCCGCCAGCACGGTTCGCTCCACTGTTTGAGCATGCAAATACCCATAGGCGTGACACAAGGTTGAAGGCATCCAACGGAGATTAGATACCTATAGTCGGCTTCGCCCAACTGTCCGGGGTATTATCGCGACAAGCACAGGAAGAGAAACTGGAGCTGGAAGTATAGCACGGTGGCTCAGACAGACAAAGTTCCCTGTCGCACTGAGGTCAGCGCCATACGGAAGCAGTCGTGTAAAGAAAGTCCGTCTTCATTCCGTGACAGTATTTCTCTATTGTCAGGAAGAGCCTAAACACAAGAAATCGATAACATACAAGTATGAAAATAGGAATCGTACAACAACACAATACCGCCGACATACAGGACAATATGCGGCGGTTAGCCCATGGCGTGGAACAGCTGGCGAAGGATGGAGCGGAGCTGATCGTGCTGCAAGAGCTGCACAACTCGCTCTACTTCTGCCAGACAGAGGATGTGAAGAACTTCGATTTAGCTGAACCTATCCCCGGCCCTTCGACACAATTCTACGGCGAACTGGCCAGGAGGACGGGCGTAGTCATCGTCACGTCGCTCTTTGAGCGGCGGTCAGCGGGGCTCTATCACAACACGGCAGTGGTGATAGAGCGCGACGGAACAGTGGCAGGAAAGTACCGAAAGATGCACATTCCCGACGATCCGGCCTATTATGAGAAGTTCTACTTCACCCCAGGCGACCTCGGCTTCCATCCAATAGACACCAGTGTGGGACGCTTGGGCGTGCTGGTCTGCTGGGATCAGTGGTACCCGGAGGCTGCGCGGCTGATGGCTTTGCAAGGAGCAGAGGTGCTGATTTACCCCACGGCCATCGGGTATGAGCCATCTGACCCTGCGGAAGAGCAACAACGGCAGCGCACGGCATGGACAACGGTGATGCGGGGGCACGCCGTGGCCAACGGACTGCCAGTCATAGCCGTCAACAGGGTGGGCTTTGAACCCTCGCCTATAGGCCGAACCGACGGGCAGGCATGCTCGGGCGGCATACAGTTCTGGGGTTCCAGCTTTGTCGCGGGGCCACAAGGCGAGCTGATCTGGCAGGCCCCAGACGGCGAGGAGGCGTTGCGGCTGACGGACATTGACCTCAAGCACAGCGAGAATGTGCGCCGCTGGTGGCCATTCCTGCGCGACCGCCGCATCGATGCTTACCAAAACATCATCCGACGGTTTATCGACTGATACACTTTCAACCTTCTGTCACTAACGAAAGCGAAATGAAAAGAAACATGACACTGACGGTGTTGACCGTCGCTGTGCTCTCAATGGGCACACAGGCCATGAAGGCTCAAGAACTGCTTCCGCAGCCCAAGAAGGCCATTTTCGGCAAGGGCACGTTCAATCCCAAGCGGGGTGTAATCACCATGGAGAAGATCCACGATGCCGGACACGGCAAGGAACACTACAAACTCCACATCACACCCGACACGATGCGGGTGCTATATGCCGACTCCACCGGCCTGTTTTACGCCACACAGACCATCAGTCAACTCCGCAAAGGGGAGCTTCTGCCCACCTGCGACATCGAGGACTGGCCGTCTTATGAATGGCGCGGCTGCATGATTGACGTGTCCCGCCATTTCTTTCCCCTCAGTTTTCTGAAGAAACAAGTCAATGTCCTGTCGCATTACAAGGTCAACCGCCTGCACTTGCACCTCACCGATGCGGGCGGATGGCGGTTGCAGATAGACCGTTACCCCGAATTGACGAAAAAAGCTGCTTGGCGGACGGAAAGCGACTGGACCAAATGGTGGATAGACAACGACCGCCGCTACATGCAGGAAGGCGACCCTGAGGCCTACGGGGGCTACTACACCAAGGCCGAGATGCGCGAGCTGGTGGCCTATGCGGCACAGAAAGGCATCACGGTCGTGCCAGAAATAGAGATGCCGGGGCACAGCGAGGAGCTCACCGCAGCCATACCCGAGCTGAAATGTGAGGGCAACGCAGAGGCACAGGGCGACGTATGTCCATCGAATGAAAACACCTATGCCACGTTGCACAACATTCTCGACGAGGTGATGGAGGTGTTTCCCTCGAAATGGATACACATAGGTGGCGACGAGGCCGGCAAAGGCAGTTGGGCAAAATGTCCAACCTGCCAGCGGAAGGCACGGCTGTTGGGGCTCCGCAGCACCGCCGACCTGCAAGGTTATCTCATCCAGCGCATCGCCGCCTACCTCCGTCTGGAGGGTCGGGAAGCCATCGGATGGGACGAGGTGCTCGACGACAGCCTATCGACCTACGCCCCATCGCTTGGCGACAACGTCAATGTGATGGTATGGCGCGACATCAAGGCCGCACGACGGGCAATGAGCCGAGGCCACAACGTCATCCTGTCGCCGGGTGATTACTACCTTGACCGCTACCAGGACGCGCCGCCCACCGAGCCTTTTGCAGGTGGAAGCTATCAGCCCCTGCGCAACTTGTGGACGTTTGACCCAGCTCCATACCGTGCGGATGGACTCGAAGGAAAGGTATTGGGCGTGCAGGGCAACCTCTGGACGGAGTACATCAAGACCGAGGACTACGCCGAATACATGCTTTATCCGCGCGAACTGGCCATCGCAGAGGTGGGTTGGAGCGGACGCAGTCGCTCCTATGAGGAGTTGAGTCAGGCCGTCGTGGCTCAATATCCGTGGTTGACCACGGCACAGCACGTCAATGCTTTCGACATCAGAAGGGAAAAGGGCGACCGTAAGGAGAAGCTGAAGCCCGTGCGACACAAGGCCGTAGGGGCAAAGGTGACGTATCATCAGCCCTACTCACCATCGTATGTGGGACAGGGAGACGGCACACTGACCGATGGAATGTGCGGCGGATGGTCCTATGGCGATGGCCGATGGCAAGGCTTCATGCAACGTCGTGACACGACCAAAGCTCCCTTTGACATCACCATCGACTTGGGCGAGGTGAGGCGTTTCAGCACCGTCAGCCTCGACTTCATGCAGAGTGATGGCGCATGGGTGTTCTACCCCAGCCGTGTCAACATCAGTGTCTCCAACGATGGCGAGCATTTCGTTCCCATATATAATAAGGAATATGCGCGCGAACGACTTAAAGTGGTCGGCACACGCACGGTAACGACAACATCTAAAAAGAAAAATCAGGCCCGCTTCATCCGCATTACTGCACACGAAGAGCATCCCGGCGAGTGGGTGTTCACGGATGAGGTGAAGGTGTATTGACCTTGCCTGCACAGCGTCTCGCTCTTTACAGGGATGAGATGCAAAATCTATCGCGACACTATAACACTGTTTTGGGCGTTTACTGATGATGGTCAGCAAACGCCCAAAATAAGTAAAGGTGTACGTTGCAACTGCAAGTAGCAATGGTTTATCTGACATTGTGAATAGTTCGGCAGTCG
>DLLX01000089.1:0-13201 GCA_002479145.1 Prevotella sp. UBA7551
CGGCTCTTGGTGATGCTTCCGCTGGCCGAGTCGCCCTCGGTAATGAAGATGCAGCTGTCCTCTTTGCGGTCATTCTTCGCGTCGCAGAAGTGGATTCGGCAGTCGCGGAGCTTCCTATTGTGCAGGTTGGCCTTCTTGGCGCGCTCGCGGGCGAGCTTGGTCACGCCCGCCATTGCCTTGCGTTCGCGCTCGCTCTCCTTGATTTTGCCTTCCAATATGTCGGCGCAGTCCTCCTTATGGATGTGAAGATAGTTGTCGACATTCTGCTTAATGAAGTCGCCGACATACTTATTGATGGTCTCTCCGCCCGGTTCCATGACGGTAGACCCGAGCTTTATCTTCGTCTGACTCTCAAAAACGGGCTCCTCTACGTTGATGGCAATGGCGGCAACGAGGCCGTTTCGTATGTCGGCATACTCATATTTGCCGAAATACTCCTTGATTGTACGGGCGATGTGCTCCTTGAAGGCCGTCTGGTGGGTGCCGCCCTGCGTGGTGTGCTGGCCGTTGACGAAGGAGTAATACTCCTCTCCGTACTGGTTGGTGTGGGTGAACGCTATCTCAATGTCGTCGCCCTTCATGTGGACAATGGGGTAAAGCGGGTCGCCAGTCATGTTGTCCGTGAGCAAATCCTTCAGCCCATGGCGGCTAACGATGCGCCTTCCGTTGTACATGATGGTCAGCCCGGTGTTGAGATAGGTGTAGTTGCGGAGCATGGTCTCCACGATGTCGTCGTGGAAGGAGTAGCCCTTGAAGAGCGTATCGTCGGGCTGAAAGAAGATGAATGTGCCGCTCTCGTCCTGCGACGGCTCCGTGTGGTCGTCCAGCAGCTTTCCTTTCTCAAAGGCAAGGGAGCGCACTTTGCCGTCACGGAAGCTCCTTACCTCAAACCGACTGCTCAAGGCGTTGACCGCTTTCACGCCCACTCCGTTGAGCCCGACGCTCTTTTTGAACGCCTTGCTGTCATACTTTCCACCCGTGTTGAGCACGGACACGGCCTCGACGAGCTTGCCCTGAGGGATGCCGCGGCCATAGTCGCGGACGCTTACGCACAGGTTGTCCTCCACGTCAATCTCTATCCGGTTGCCGGCATTCATCTTGAACTCGTCGATAGAGTTGTCGATGACCTCCTTCAGGAGCACATAGATGCCGTCCTCGGGCAGATTGCCGTCGCCCAACCGCCCGATATACATGCCCGGACGGGTACGGACGTGCTCCATGTCGGACAGATGGCGGATGTTGTCGTCGGTATATTCTGCGGTCGGCTGCGTGCCGACGGGTATTTCTTCTGTTGCCATAGGCTTGTGATATTGGGATGTTCAAAGGGTGGAAGGGGTGCGGAACGGCGGCACCCGGGACGGAGAAAGCGGCGTCAGATGTCCTTTCGGTAGCAGCGGCGACGCTTGTGCCGTATCGTTTCCAGATACTGCCACTGGCTCTGCACGCCCTCGTTGGTCTCCATCTCGACCTGGCTCTCCCCCCACTCGAAGCCGTACTCCTGATAGATGGGGATGAGGTGGGCGAACATCAGGGCGTTGGCGCCCTTGACACGGTACTCGGGCAGGACGCCGATCATCTCCAAATCGACGATGCGGGTCTTGTGAAACTTGAGGGCGCGGAGCAGATGCCACCACCCGAAGGGGAGCAGACGGCCGCGGCGGGTCTTCTGCATGGCACGGGAAAGCGACGGGATCGTGATGCCCACACCCACCATCTTGTGCTCCTCGGTGCTCCAGTCCTCGACGATGGGGACCAGCCTGAGGTCGGCAAAGGGCAGGTACATGCTCACATACATGTCAATCTGCCTGTCGGAAAGCTCCGAGAAACCGTAGAGGTCTTTGAAAGTTTCGTTGATGAGATGGAATATTTTGCGGCCATAATCCTCTTTGAGCACTTCGTGACGAGTAAGGGTACGGACGTGAAGGTTGTAGCGTTTCTCGACCAATTTCGCCACCTTGATGTACTTTTCGGGCACTTTGTCGGGCACGATGAGCTTATACTCCACATAGTCGTTGTCCTTCTCCCAGCCTCCGAGCTGCTCCATGAGCCGTGGGTAGTAGGGGTAATTGTAGATGGTAGCCATCGTTCCCAGCTCCTCGAAACCCTCAATGAGCATGCCTTCGGGGTCGAAATCGGTGAAGCCCAGCGGGCCAACGACCTCCGTCATGCCTCGCTCGCGGCCAAACTGGGCCACAGCGTCGAGCAAGGCACGCGCCACCTCGATGTCGTCCACCATGTCTATCCAGCCAAAACGCACGCTCTTGCGCTGCCAACGGTCATTGGCGCGATGGTTGATGATGGCAGCTACGCGGCCAACGAGGCGGTCTTCACGATAGGCAAGGAAGTAATCGGCCTCGCAAAAGTCGAAAGCGGGGTTTTTATGCTTCGACAAGGTGTTCATATCGTCGATGAAGAGGGTGGGCACATCGTAGGGATTGCCTTCGTACAGGTCGTGATGAAAATCAATGAAACGGCGCAAATCGCTGCGGGAATCCACTTTCTTGATGGTGATTGCTGACATCTGCTGCTCTGTTTTTGCTGTTTTTAATATGCAAAATTACAGCTTTTATTGCAAAAAGCAAAATATACCCTACCTTTTTCCAAATTGTTATGAGAAGCGGCGGGAGTAAGACGCTCACCCAAAGCAGGCTGTACGTTTCCCCGACGCGCCGAGACCGCTCTCCCCCACCCCTCCTCATGTTAGACAGGGCAAACGACGGAGCATGGCCGCACAGCCGAAAATGTTACGCATAGCCTAACCTATTGGAAGTCAAAAGGTTGCGCAAGGAGTACGATTTCAGCTTAAACGGCTTGAATTTTTAATTTAAAAATTGGAGAAAAATAAATTAAAAATTCGAGATTTTTAAATTAAAAATCTTCACCATATCGTTCCATTCACAAGGCCAACAAGCCCAAACCGACCATTAGATTGGAGTCTATTTTGGCCTATTTCGGTCTGACGATCGATCTGGGGCAAGGCGGGACGGCCTTGCTTGGCGGGCAACAATGGTGTGAAAAGGGAGAGGACGGGGGTGAAAGGGCACGAAAAAGCCGTCGGACAGCGACTGGCTCAGACACTGCCGACGGCGGAAAACAAATGAAAAGATGGCTGCGTGTTAAGGAAACGGCAGCCCGCGAAGTCAACGGCGGATGCGCTTCACGCCTCCCTCGATAACGAGACCGCGATAGGATTTGCCCACTCTCTGGCCGGCTAAGTTATAGACCACACCCTCAGGAGTGCCGGTGGAACGGGACACGCCATGCTGAATGGCACTGGTAGCTGGCAGCTCGCGGCGGATGGACATGTCGGCATAGTCGCCCATCGACTCGCCCATAAAGTCGGAATCGAACAGTGAGTAGGTGCCAAAAGTCACACCTGGGAAAGCGACCACGGTGGCTTCGTCGCCAGAAGTGTACGTGCCTTCCACCTCGTGCTCGCTCATATCCCACATGATTTCGCCCTGATTATAGGTGCCATCGGCTTTTTTGGAGCAAAGCAGGACGTATTTTCCCCGCTCAGACTCCCAATCACTCTCCGCCGTGTTGGCGACATTCTGTGGCAACTGCACCACGGCCTTGCCGTCTTCGGGCGACACCTCGATGCTGATGTGCACGCCCGGGCCCCATCCATAGACTTCCCACAGCAGCCCATCGTCGGCAATGCTGACGGGAACGGTGTCGTTGGTGGTTTCAAACCACCACGTCCGCTGGGCGGTCATCGTGGCGTTGGCGCGCCGCAGGACGGTATCGTAGGCCCGCCACCACTTCATGTGCTTGAAATCGCCGTCTTCCACATAGATATACCACCCGGAAAGGGAGTCGGCCAGCTGGAAATTGCCGTCGGAATTGCGCACGAAGACGATGTTGTCGGCCACGGTCAGGCGGTCGGCCTTGATGCCGCAGAGGACAAGACGGCTGTTGATGTCGTCAAAGACAGCGCCATCGCTGGCAAACTGGGTGGGAAAGGTGAGCGTATCGCCCTCCAAACGGCCGCAACCGTAGGTGTCTGGGCTGAACTTCATGCGGACATTGCCCGACGATGGGTCGGCAGGTGCGCGCAAAGTGTCGTTGGAACAGGTGAGCATATCGTCGTTCTCGATGGTCTCGCAGCGAATCCATGTGCCATAAACCGAGTCGACATTGGCATCAGTATCGGCGGCGGTGCGCTGCGGAGAGGCTGTTACTCGAAGGTGGGAGACGTCGATAGTGGACGCGCTGGGACTGGGATGGTGGACGCGCCAGGAGGCGGTTTGTGCACTGACAGTGGCGGAAAGGAATGCCACGGAGATGGCAAGGAGTAGCTTTTGCTTCATAAACTTCTTTGTTATAGGTTAAGATTCTTCTATTGTTTCTTTTTGCAAAGATATGATTTTTTGTGCAATATGGGCTATATTGTTCTATAAATTCGTGAAGAAATACTTTCCATTTGACGTGTTTCAGAAAGTATTCTCCCCTGTTTCTATCCAAGAAGGTGTGTCATTTCCGAAATGGGACGATAAAAAGAAGCCTCCATTAGCCCACATCAGTCATTAAATTTCTTCTTAGGCTGCTGTTTATTTCCTGCAAGTTGCATTTTTGTGTTGAAGGCATAGCGGGGCAATGGCAAAACAATTACGGCAACAAGATGCCGAAATAGACAGCGACAAGGGACGGAAAGATGGAAAATTTCTTGCTCTATTTGTCGATTTCGGTTTAATGTCCGTTTGGGTTTACGACAACACAGCAATCCCGGACGGCTGGATACGGGGACGTCTACAGAACGAAAAACAGCCCCTTGGTGGTGCTTACCGCCAAGGGGCTGCTGTCTTAAAGCGTTATCTTGCACTCCACCGCTTGGGGAAACGATGGGGCGTGAAGGTCAAATCTTAGTCTGCCAACTTAGCTTTGATGAACTCACGGTTCAGGCGTGCGATGTTGGCAATGCTCTCACTCTTCGGGCAAACAGCCTCGCAAGCGCGGGTATTGGTGCAGTTGCCGAAGCCCAGCTCGTCCATCTTGGCCACCATTCTCTTGGCACGCTTGGCGGCTTCTACGCGGCCTTGTGGCAGCAGGGCAAGCTGGCTGACCTTGGAACTGACGAAGAGCATGGCGGAACCGTTCTTGCATGCGGCCACACAAGCACCGCAACCGATGCATGTGGCGCAGTCCATGGCCTCGTCGGCGGCCTCCTTGGAGATGAGGATGGCGTTGGCATCCTGGGCCTGTCCGGTACGGACGGAGGTGTAACCGCCAGCCTGAATGATCTTGTCGAAGGCGCTGCGGTCTACCATGCAGTCCTTGATGACAGGGAAACCAGCCGAGCGCCATGGCTCAACGGTGATGACATCACCGTCGTTGAAACGGCGCATGTAGAGCTGACAGGTAGTGGCTCCGCGCTCCGTCTTGCCGTGGGGAGTGCCGTTGATGTACAGAGAGCACATGCCACAGATGCCCTCGCGGCAGTCGTGATCGAACACAAATGGCTCCTCGCCAGCGTCGATGAGCTCCTCGTTGAGGATGTCGAGCATCTCCAGGAACGAGGTATCGTCGGGGATGTTCTTCATCTCGTGCGTATCGAAGTGACCCTTATCCTGCGGGCCATTCTGCTTCCAATACTTGATTGTGAATGAAATATTTCTTGCCATGATTGGTCTAATTCTTTAATTAAGTCCACTAAATCAACTTATTCTCCCAGAAATTAGTTCTTGTAGTTTCTGGTCTGAACCTTGATAGCCTCGTACTTGAGATTCTCCTTGATCAGTTCAGGAGTCTCGGTCTCGCCCTTATACTCCCAGCAACCTACATAGAAGAAGTGCTCATCGTCGCGTTTGGCCTCGCCTTCCTCGGTCTGATACTCCTCGCGGAAGTGTCCGCCGCAGCTCTCTTCACGGTGAAGTGCGTCGTAAGCGATGAGCTCTCCCATGAGGATGAAGTCGCGAAGGTGGATAGCTTTGTCCAACTCCACGTTGAGACCTTCCTTCTTTCCAGGGATGAAGAGGTTGGTATTGAACTCCTTGCGGAGGTTGGCGATGAGCCGCAAGCCCTCCTCAAGGCCGGCCTTGGTGCGTCCCATGCCGACATGTTCCCACATAATGTGGCCCAACTCCTTGTGAATGGAGTCGACAGAGCGCTTGCCCTTGATGCTCATCAGGCGGTCAATCTCTGCGTTGACACCCTTCTCGGCCTCGTCAAACTCAGGCGACGACACCGGAACTTTGCCCCACAAGGACTGGTCGGCAAGGTAGTTCTGGATGGTATAAGGCAGAACAAAATAGCCGTCTGCCAAACCTTGCATGAGCGCGGAGGCTCCCAAGCGGTTGGCTCCGTGGTCGGAGAAGTTGCATTCTCCGATGGCAAAGAGGCCGGGGATAGTGGTCTGCAGCTCATAATCGACCCAGATGCCGCCCATTGTGTAGTGGATGGCGGGGAAGATCATCATCGGGTTGTAATACTTTACACCGTTAATCTCGCGGGCAACCTCACCCGGATTGACGTCGGTAATCTCCTCATACATGTCGAAGAGGTTGCCATAGCGCTGCAGGATGCGGTCTATGCCGAGACGATTGATGGACTCTGAGAAGTCGAGGAAGACGGCAAGGCCGGTATTGTTGACCCCAAAGCCCTTGTCGCAACGCTCCTTTGCGGCACGAGATGCCACGTCACGCGGCACAAGGTTGCCGAATGCCGGGTAGCGACGCTCCAGATAGTAGTCGCGATCCTCCTCAGGGATGTCGCTTCCCTTGATCTCTCCCTTCTGCAAACGCTTGGCATCCTCGAGCTTCTTCGGCACCCAGATGCGGCCATCGTTGCGCAACGACTCGGACATCAAGGTGAGCTTCGACTGCTTGTCGCCATGGACGGGGATGCAGGTCGGGTGAATCTGAACGTAACAGGGGTTGGCAAAGTATGCGCCCTTGCGATAACACTGCACCGCTGCGGTGCAATTGCAGCCCATTGCGTTGGTGGAGAGGAAGTAAGTGTTGCCATAACCGCCCGTTGCAATGACGACAGCGTTGGCCGAGAAACGCTCCAGCTTGCCGGTGATGAGGTTCTTTGCGATGATGCCGCGGGCGTGTCCGTTGACAATTACGACATCCTCCATCTCATAACGGGTATAGAGTTTCACCTTACCTTCGTTCACCATGCGGCTCAAAGAGCTGTAAGCGCCGAGCAGAAGCTGCTGGCCGGTCTGGCCCTTGGCGTAGAACGTGCGGCTCACCTGTGCTCCACCAAAGGAGCGGTTGGCCAGCATGCCACCATATTCACGTGCGAAAGGAACGCCTTGTGCCACACATTGGTCGATAATATTGTTGCTTACCTCGGCCAAACGGTAGACATTGGCCTCACGGGCGCGGTAATCGCCACCCTTTACCGTGTCGTAGAACAGGCGATATACGGAGTCTCCGTCGTTCTGATAGTTCTTTGCGGCGTTGATACCACCCTGTGCGGCAATGGAGTGGGCACGGCGTGGAGAGTCTTGGATGCAGAAATTATACACGTTGAAGCCCATCTCGCCGAGAGATGCGGCTGCACTGGCGCCGGCAAGTCCCGTACCTACGACGATGATATCGAGCTTGAGCTTGTTCTTTGGGTTCACCAAACGCTGGTGTGCCTTGTAGTTTGTCCACTTCTCAGCGACGGGTCCCTCGGGAATTTTGGAATCTAATATCTTAGCCATAATCTTTCGTTACTTGATAAAAGTGTTTGGATGTTGTGAATAATGAATCATGATGTTAGTCGCAAATGGGCGCAATGCCGCAAGCGAAGGCCAGCACAACAAACGCGAAGCAGAGCACGAGCAACGTGGTATAGACGTTGCCGATGCACTTCCAGCGCTCAAACCACACCTTTCCACTCCAACCCAGGGTCTGGAGAGCGCTCCAGAAGCCGTGGCTCAGGTGGAACCAAAGAGCGGCAAGCCACACGAGATAGAGCACCACGAAGACGGGATTGGAGAACGTGTCCTGAATGTAAGCCACGCCATCGGCTGGGTCATGGGGCACACTGATGCCCGTCAGCTCGGCAAACATCATGTTGTACCAGAAGTTGAAAAGGTGCAACAGCAGGCCGAGCACGATGATAATGCCAAGCACGAGCATGTTTTGGCTCGCCCACTCCACCTTCTTGGGGCGGTCGGAGACTGCATAGCGATTGTCGCCACGGGCACTACGGTTGTGCATCGTGAGGATAAAAGCATAGACAAAGTGCAGCACGACAAGGGCGGTGAGGGCCAACGTGGCAACGACGGCGTACCAGTTGGCACCCAGAAGCTCACAGATGGTGTTGTAAGCCTCGCCAGAAAAGAACGCAGCCACGTTCATGCACGCGTGGAACGTGAGGAATAGAATAAGCGCAATGCCCGTTACAGACATTACCACCTTTCTACCGATGGATGAATTAATTAACCACATAAACGATTGATTTTGAATTATTTGAATGTTGATTTTATTCTTTTTAGCCTGCCGATTGAGCGCAATCGCACGCTCCCCACACCCTCCACATCCCCATTGTTGGGTATGGCCGACGCAGAATTTCGGTGCAAAAATACTATTTTTTAATGATTAAGCAAAGTGAAAAAGGCAAAATTTCAAAGATTATGAGTACTTTTGCGGTAAAAATTGGAAACATAAAAAATGTTTTTTGAATACGACGTACTCGTCATTGGAGGCGGTCACGCGGGCTGTGAGGCGGCTTCTGCGGCCGCCAAAATGGGCGCAAAGACGTGCCTTATGACGATGGACATGAACAAAATTGCCCAGATGAGCTGCAATCCTGCGGTAGGCGGCATTGCCAAAGGGCAGATAGTGCGCGAGATTGACGCCCTGGGCGGCGAGATGGGACACGTTACCGATGCCACAGCCATACAGTTTCGACTGCTCAACCGCTCCAAAGGACCCGCCATGTGGAGCCCTCGCGCACAGTGCGACCGGGAAAAATTCATCTGGAAATGGCGCACCACACTCGACCATACCCCCAACCTCGACATCTTTCAAGACCAAGCGCAGGAGCTGTTAGTAAAGGATGGCAAAGTATTGGGTATCAAAACATTATGGGGTATAGAAGTGATGGCCAAGGCGATCGTGGTCACTGCGGGCACCTTTCTCAACGGATTGATGCACATCGGGCGCAAGATGGTCGAGGGAGGGCGCATTGCCGAGCCGGCAGTCCACCACTTTTCAGAGAGCATTGCGCAAAATGGCATCCGCGTGAACCGCATGAAGACGGGCACACCCGTGCGCATCGACAGGCGGTCGGTACACTTCGAGGACATGGAGGAGCAGCCCGGAGAGGCCGACTACCACCAGTTCTCCTACTTTGGGAAGCCCCGCACCCTGCCACAACTGCCGTGCTGGACGTGCGCAACCAACGCCGAGGTGCACGAAATCCTGCGGCGCGGGCTGCCCGACTCGCCCCTCTACAATGGACAGATCCACAGCATCGGACCGCGCTACTGCCCGTCCATTGAGACGAAGCTCGTCACCTTCCCCGGCCGCGACTCCCATCCGCTCTTCCTTGAGCCTGAAGGAACCGACACCAACGAGATGTACCTGAACGGCTTCTCCTCCTCCATGCCATGGGACATCCAGCTTGAAGCACTTCACCATGTGCCCGCATTGCGCGACGCTAAAATCTACCGACCCGGCTATGCCATCGAGTACGACTTCTTTGATCCCACCCAACTGAAGCATTCCTTGGAGTCGAAGCTGGTCGAAGGACTCTTCCTCGCCGGACAAGTCAACGGCACCACCGGCTACGAGGAGGCTGCCGGACAGGGCATAGTCGCCGGCATCAACGCGGCCATCCACTGCAGCGGCGGCACTCCCTTCGTGATGAAACGCGACGAAAGCTACATCGGCGTGCTCATAGACGACCTCACCACCAAGGGCGTTGACGAGCCTTACCGCATGTTTACCTCCCGTGCCGAGTACCGCATCCTGCTCCGTCAGGACGACGCCGACGCTCGACTGACGGAGATGAGCTACCGTCTTGGCCTGGCAAAGCGCGACCGATACGACTGGTGGTTGGAGAAGAAGACCCACATCGAGCGCATCATCGACTTCTGCGAGCGCACCCTCGTGCACCCTGAGGAAGTGAACGGGCTGCTCGATAGCGTCGCCACTTCCCCACTCCGCGGCTCCACAAGACTATCAGAACTGGTGGCACGGCCACAGCTCAACTTCCATAACCTGAGCCAAGTGCTGCCCGCCCTGAGCGAGGCCATAGCCATGTCGCCCAACCGGACCCAAGAGATCGCAGAGGCGGCGGAGACCAGAATGAAGTACAAAGGATACATTGAGCGCGAGCGTATCTTCGCCGACAAGATGCGAAGGCTGGAGGATATACGCATTGCGGGGCGCTTTCACTATGCCGAGATGCACGACCTCAGCACGGAGTGCCGTCAGAAGCTGGAGCGCATACAGCCCGAGACGCTGGCGGAGGCCAGCCGCATTCCCGGGGTAAGTCCGAGCGACATCAACGTCCTACTGGTGCTCATGGGACGGTAGACGGCACTGTTTCACATGAAACAAATTCAACAACACAATACAAGCAAGCATTAGAAAATGAACAAACAAATTCTTTTGGACAACCTGCGGTGCGTTCCCGACTGGCCCATCAAGGGCGTAAACTTCCGCGATGTCACCACCCTCTTCAAAAATAAGGAGGCATTAAAAGAAATCGCCGACGAGATGTACGACCTCTACAAAGACAAAGGCATCACCAAGATTGTCGGTATTGAGAGCCGCGGATTCGTCATGTCGTCGGCACTTGCCGTTCGGCTGAATGCGGGAGTGGTGCTCTGCCGCAAACCGGGAAAACTGCCTTGTGCCACCATTCAGGAGAGCTACGCCAAGGAGTATGGCATCGACACCATCGAAATCCATGCCGATTCCATCAACGACAGGGACGTGGTGCTCCTCCATGACGACCTTTTGGCTACGGGGGGAACAATGGCGGCAGCCTGCAAGCTGGTCAAAAAGTTTCACCCAAAGAAGATTTACTGCAACTTCATCATCGACCTCAAGAGCGAGTTTCCGAATGCCGAAAAGTTGTTTGAGGAGCAGGGCATCGAAGTGACCTCACTGTTGTCGTTCTAAACGACAACAGGCATTCTTTCAAGGCGCGGCCGTTTAGGGGAGGCAACCTCTCAGAAGCCGCGCCTTGACTATACCATCAACAACCAACGTTAATGTTCCACGTGAAACAAAATTAGCGTAACTACTTAACTATAAGCGTTTACGGAGAATGACTAAAGCAGAGAATGAAGCACGCTTGCAGCGGCTCAAGGCTATTGTTTCGGCCCTGCCGGAGAAGCCTGGAACGTATCAATACTATGACAAGGACGGCACCATCATCTACGTCGGAAAAGCAAAAAACCTGAAGCGAAGGGTTTCTTCCTATTTTCACAAAGAGGTAGACCGATACAAAACCAAGGTGCTTGTGTCAAAGATTGAGGACATTTCCTACTCCGTGGTCAACACGGAGGAAGATGCCTTGTTGATAGAAAACCAGCTCATCAAGCAGTATAAGCCGCGTTACAATGTGCTGCTGAAAGACGGTAAGACCTATCCGAGCATCTGTGTAACGAAAGAACCTTATCCGAGGATATTCAAGACGCGAACCATCAACAAGAAATACGGCACTTTTTATGGCCCCTACAGCCATATTGGATCTATGTATGCCATTCTCGATATCATCCACAAAATCTATAAACCACGCACCTGCAGGCTGCCTTTGACCGAAGAATCCGTGGAAAAAGGGAAATTTAGACCTTGCCTGGAGTACCATATCAAGAAGTGTAAAGCCCCCTGTATCAACAAGCAAAGCTACCAAGACTATCAGGAAGCGATACGCGAGGCACGCGAAATTCTCAAAGGGAACACGCGAGACTTACAGAGAAAGTTGCACGAAGAGATGGAGAAAAAGGCCGAAAACATGGAGTTTGAGGAGGCAGAGGTGCTGAAACAGCGCTGGTTGGCGCTCGACAATTTCGCTGCAAAAAGCGAAATTGTGAGCCACACCATCACCGATGTGGACGTGTTCACCCTTATCGATGATGACGAAAAGAAGACGGCGTTCGTCAATTATATCCATGTGAAGAACGGTGCTATCAACCAAAGTTTCACTTATGAGTATAAGAGAAAATTAGATGAAACTGATAAAGAACTGCTCAACGACGCGATCCTGGAGATAAGAGACCGCTTTCAGAGCACGGCCAAGGAGATAATCGTACCCTATGCGCTGGACTTCAAGATAAAAAACGCCGATTTCTTCGTGCCGCAGCGTGGGGATAAACACCATTTGTTGGAACTTTCGGAGATGAACGCAAAACAATATAAGTTTGACCGACTCAAGCAAACCGAGAAGTTAAACCCAGAACAGCGACAGACCAGGCTCATGAAGGAACTGCAACGGCTGCTGCACCTCGACAATATGCCCTACACCATCGAGTGTTTCGACAACTCCAACATCTCTGGCACCGATGCCGTGGCTGGTTGTGTGGTTTACAAAGCCATGAAACCATCGCGCAAGGACTATCGCAAGTACAACATCAAGACCGTGGAAGGCCCCGATGACTATGCGTCGATGCAGGAAGTGGTGCGCAGACGGTACGGAAGGATGAAGGAAGAGGGCACTCCCCTGCCCGATCTCATCATCACTGACGGTGGAAAGGGGCAAATGGACGTGGTTCATGAGGTCATAGTCGATGAATTGCACCTCGACATCCCTATCGCCGGACTCGCCAAGGACGATCGTCACCGCACCAACGAACTCCTCTATGGATTTCCTCCACAAACGGTCGCCCTCCCCCCAGAAAGCGAACTTTTCAAGGTATTGACGCAGATACAGGACGAGGTGCATAGATACGCCATCACCTTCCACAGAGACAAGCGAAGCAAACACGCCCTCCACTCGGAATTGGATGACATCAAGGGCATCGGTCCTAAGGCAAAAGAAGCCCTCTTGAGCAAGTTCAAGAGCGTCAAGAAGATGAAAGAAGCAAGTCTTGAAGAGCTCGTAGAGGTGCTAGGACCGCACAAGGCAGAGATTTTAAAGACCTATTTTGAGCAAAAAGAAGGAAATACCGCATTATCAGCAGAAAATAATCCTTCAGAATGATGGGAATACGAAATAAAAATCGTATATTTGCAACGAATTACTATATAGGAAGCGGGCTGAAAGCCCAAAAGCACCTAGCCTAGGGCAACGCCCTAGGTAGTTT
>DLLX01000089.1:13276-13403 GCA_002479145.1 Prevotella sp. UBA7551
ATGAGAATCGTAATACAGCGTGTAAATCACGCATCCGTTACCATAGAAGGCAAGGTGAAATCAGCCATCAAACAAGGCTACCTCATCCTCTTCGGAGCAGAAGAAAGCGACACTTCGGAAGACGTAG
>DLLX01000089.1:13546-13795 GCA_002479145.1 Prevotella sp. UBA7551
AGCCAGTTCACCCTATTCGCCAGCTACAAGAAGGGCAATCGCCCTAGCTGGTATCGTGCCGCCAAGCACGAAATCAGCATTCCGCTCTACGAAGAGTTCTGCCAAAAGCTTTCGGAAGCACTCGGAAAGCCTGTAGGAACAGGCGAATTCGGTGCCGACATGAAGGTAGAATTACTCAATGATGGACCTGTTACCATCATGATGGATACCCATAATAAGGAATAAACCCAGCATCTATTATGCCGTGTG
>DLLX01000006.1 GCA_002479145.1 Prevotella sp. UBA7551
CCCTACCCTCTTCTCCTTGCTGCTCTCGATGGCCTTGATACCGTCGGCAGTGTCAGCCCAGGACAACGACCCCGTCATCCATACGCCCCCTGCGGGAACGGTCTATAACCTCTATCGCCAGACGACGGGATATGAGTCGTTCTTCTACAACGCCATGTCGCACGAGAGTAGCGGCGACTGGAGCCGTCTGGTCGTGACCGATGACGGCGAGGTGTATATGGAAAACCCCGTCAATGCCTTCTACACCAACTCGTGGATGAAGGGCTATAAGGCCCAGGGCGACACCATTTGCTTCGACTTTCCGCAGGCCATATACAGCGAGGAAGGCGCGTCGGGCACACAGTATGGCTACCTTCGCCGCATGACCCTGACGGCGGACGGCAAGAATTATGAGCCGGCCACCGACGGACAGACGATGAAATACGTCTTCAGAAACGACTCTTTGATCAAGGTCGACGACGCTTTGCTCGGTGTATGCACCGATCAGGGCGCATGGGTGAGCTATGGTGAGCTGACCTCCGTGAACCATGTGGTGAACGACAACGACATCCGGCCCGCCGATGCCGCCTCGGTGCACGACGGGATGATGCTCTACATGAGCGGGACGGCGGCGCGTCAGTATCCCGTGAAGACGGCCATAGAGGGCGACAAAGTCTATATCGGCAGCCTGACAACCAACCTTCAGGGGGGCTACTGGATGAGGGGCGAGCTGAAGGACGGCGTGGCCACGTTCCCATCGTCGCAGCTTCTGGGCATCGACACCATCACCCGCACCTACGTCTATGCCGTCAACGCCAACGTGACCGAGCAGGAAGACCCCTATTCGGGCACCTATTATGAGCCTTCCTTCCTCGACGAGCCCATCCAGTTTGCCTATAATGCCAATGATGGCACCCTTTTCTTCCGCGGAAACCTTGTAGTTAACAAGGGCGTGGACACCGTTTCGCTGGGCACGGCCTACGATATTTACCAGCATCCGCAGATTTCGGCGTGGGAAGACGTGCCCGGTCAGCCGCTGCCCCCAATCTTTACCAACTACATGCCGTTCGGACCGTCACCCTATGGGGGCGAGGACGGAGGCATAGAGTTCAAGGTCAGCTTCTACGATGTGGAGGGAAACTACCTCAATCCGCTGAAACTGTTCTACAACATCTACTTCGACGATGAGCTGTACACCTTCTCTCCCGACCTGTACACCGACCTTGAGCAGCCCATGACCGACATTCCGTTCAGCTATAAAGACCGCGACTTCGAGCATGTCGATGAGAATACGCGCCGCATCTACTTCTACAAGGACTACCAGAGGTTTGGTGTCGAGGCGTTTTACATCGATGGCGAGACGCGTATCGGGTCGGGCGTGACCACCTACGACGTCGATCCGTCGGGCATCAGCGACGCCTCTGGGGCTGACAAGAAGGTGGAGAGCGTGACCTACACCGACCTTTCGGGCCGTCAGATGGACCGTCCGACGCGCGGCATCAGCCTCCGCACCGTGAGATACAGCGACGGAACGGTCGTCACCCAGAAGATCATGTCGGTCAGCCGCCGATAGATTCAGTCATCGATTGGCGCGCATCGTCGCGCCAACCCTTTTGGGTGGGCAAAGGGAAGGTGTTGTCCCCCAAGGCAAAGGGTCTGGCCTTTGCATCCCTTCCCTGCCCCCCAATTCTTTTTCCCCCACTCCATTGCTTCCGCAATCGGTCGGGAAAAGAAGCAGTTCGGCTTCCTTTTTGCCGCCATTGCGCCGCCAATCCAAGAAAGTTTTTGTAATTTTGCCCACAAGGAGCACCCCTCCTGGACGGACAGGAAGCCTGTCCGACCAAAAGAAAACTACCATTTGAAATCATGAAGAAAGCTACCCTACCCCTCGCGCTGCTTGCGCTTGCGTTGCCATTACAGGCACAAGTGCGCATGGACTATGAGAAACTGTCGGCCGGAAAAGGCGAGTTCACCACCAAATTTGTGCTCCACAACCAGAGCGGACAGCCCATGGGCGCCGACTGGAACATCTATTTCTCCCAGCTTCCCATTTACCCTCACGGGCTGAGTACGCCCCTGCTGACTATCCAACCCGTGCTGGCCAACCACTTTAAGCTGTCGCCCACGGAGGCTTGGACACCCCTTGCGAGCGGCGATTCGCTGGTCTTCAGTGCGACCTTTGGGGGCGACTTGAGCCGCGAAAGCTATGTGCCCGAGGGCATGTTTATCGTGGGAAAGGACGGGAAACCGCAGCCTGTGGAGTTTCATGCAAGGCCTTTTGCCGACCAAGAGCTTACGCGCGACGTGGCCAAAAACTACCGTAACAACGCCCGTCTGGCCGCTTCCCCCACCCTTTCGGCTGCCGACGTGCTGCCGTCGGTCAAGCAATCGGTGGTCAAGGAGGGCATCTGCGACCTCAGTCAGGGCTTCTTTCTCGTGCCGGACACGCTGTCGGGCAATGAGGGACGGCTGTTAGCCGATGACTTGACCAGCCAGATGGGGCTCGCCTTCAGTGCCAACGGCGTACCCATCCGGCTGTGCGTCGATGCCAGTCTGCCCTCCAAGGAGGAGGAATACTACGAGTTGAGCATTGCCCCCGAGGCCATCAGCATTGTCGGAAAGAGCACACACGCCGTGTGGAACGCCACGCGCACGCTGCTCGCCTTGCTCCGCAACCCGCTCAATGCGCACGGAAAGCTCCACGCTATGGATGTGAAGGACTGGCCAGACTTCGGCTATCGCGGGCAGATGATAGACATAGCGCGCAACTTTACCCCTTATAGTAGGCTGCTGAAGGTGGTCGATGCGTTGGCCGATTACAAGCTAAGCGTGCTCCATCTGCACTTTTGTGACGACGAAGGGTGGCGATTGGAGATACCCGGTCTGCCCGAACTCACGGTGATTGGGGCACGACGGGGCTACACCACGGACGAGAGCGAGTGCCTTTTCCCTGGATACGACGGGCATTATGACCCCAATGGCGCGACGACAGGCAACGGATTCCTCACCCGAGAGCAGTTTATCAGCCTGCTGCGCTACGCTAAGGCACGCCATGTGAGCGTCGTTCCCGAGGTGGAATGTCCCGGACACTCGCGCGCTGCCATCCGTGCGATGGAGGCAAGGTACGAGAAATACAAGCTGACTGACCCCGAAAAGGCGCTCGAATACCGCCTAATCGACCCCAAAGACAGCTCCAAATACACCTCAGCACAGGGATATCATGACAATGTTATAGACCCCGGACTGCCTTCTTCGTTCACTTTTATGAAGAAAATCATAGATGAAGTGCTGCTGATGTACCAAGAAGCGGGGGTGACTATGCCTTTCCTGCACCTCGGTGGCGACGAGGTGGCCGACAATGTGTGGACAGGTTCGCCTGCCGCCAAGCAGCTTTCGGAATGCGAGGGAGTGAAAGGAAAGGAGGAAATCAGCTCTTGGTTCTATGAAAAGATTATCCGTTACATGGCGCAACGGGGCGTGAAGTTTGGCGGATGGCAGGAAATCGTCACGCGGCACCGGCCGCTCGATACACCGTTTATGAAGCAATGGGCTGGTGGAATCAACCTCTGGTCGGCCGTTCCGGAGTGGGGTAGTGGCAAGGAATATCACGAAATGGCCAACAATGGGTGGCCAGTCATCATGAGTGATGTGACCAATTGCTACCTCGACCTGGCTTACAGCCGCCATCCGGAAGAACCCGGCTTGCAGTGGGGCGGCACGGTAGACGAGGCCGTGGCGTTCGCTTTGATGCCCTATGACTTCTATCGCTCCATGCATGACAGCATCAATGGGCAGCCAAGACAGTGGACCAGCACGCCCACAGGGCTGGAACCGCTCAGCCAGAAGGGCAGAAAGAACATCGTTGGGGTGCAAGGTCAGCTGTGGGCGGAGTGCATTCGCGGCCCGCAATGGGTGGAATACCAGCTCTTCCCGAAAGCACTTGGACTGCTGGAGCGTGCTTGGAATGCCGTGCCCGAGTGGGAATCGCTGCAGGGTGGGGCAGCAGAGACCACCTATTTCCGCGCCCTTTCCACCTTCTACAAGAAGATAGCCGACTGCGAAATGCCCGCATGGGCGGCGCAAGGGCTTAACTTTCGCATCCCCAACCCAGGGCTTCAGCTCGTCGATGGAAAGGTAATGGCCAACAGTCCAGTAGGGGGAACGATACGTTACACCACCGATGGCTCTACGCCCACGGCCTCGTCGCCAGTCTATACCGCCCCCGTGGCCTTCGATGGCAAGGTGTTTAAGGCGCGTTTATATAAAGATGGCAAGGAAAGTGTGACTTCCGTACTGATAAGATAAGCTGAAAAACATACAGAAGATCGCCCCGTATGGCCAGTGATAGGGTAGGGCAGCAATGCCTTCACTCCCTATATTGTCTACCATACGGGGCGGTTTTGTGTGTAGATACCTTTGGTTCTCCTCTGCCTGCGGGATGATCCTGTGTGTTGATGCCTCTCACTTTGCGTTGCAACGGTGGGTTCACCGCATGGCAAACTATTCGGAACGACCCGACAAAAGACAGGACAATGGCACGTGGAGGGGTAATAAGAACGCTTCCATGCTGCGCCAAATCGGGTGCAACATGGAAGCGGATGGGGTAGGGAAGTGCGCCTTTCTTATTCTGATACGGCCTTGGTGCGGCAGCTTCTCACGATGGCCCACACGCCCAAAGCAATGAGGGGGATGCTCAATATCTGCCCCATGTCGAGCGGAAGGGATGCCTCAAACGGCTCTTGCACCTCTTTAGTGAACTCGATAAAGAAGCGGAAGGTGAACACAAGCGTCAGGCACAGACCGAAATAGAGGCCCGTTCCCACGCGGTTGCGGTGCTTTCTGTAAATCAAATAGATGATGACGAAGAAGCAGGCGTAGGCTATCGCCTCGTAAAGCTGCCCGGGATGGCGCGGCGCCTTGTCGACATTGGCAAAGATAAAGGCCCAGGGCACGTTGGTAACGTTGCCGATAATCTCCGAATTCATGAGGTTTCCCAGGCGGATGAAGCACGCCGTGATGCACGATACCACCCCCATGAGGTCGAGTACCGCCCATGCCGGCATCTTGTACCGCCGGATATAGAGCCAAAGGCCTAAGAGAAGCCCCACCACGCCGCCGTGACTGGCCAGTCCGGCGAACCCTGTGAACTTCCATCCGCCGCCCTCCAGGAAGTGGATGGGGAGGAACATCTCCACGATATGGGTGCCCGAGGAGAGGAAATAGTCCGGCTCATAGAAGAGGCAATGGCCCAGACGCGCGCCCGCCAGCACGCCAACGAAGACGTAGAGGAAGAGCGGATCAAACTTCTCGTCGCCGTAATGCTGCTCTTTGTAGAGCCGCTTCATGAGAAAATAGGCCAGCGTCAGCCCCACCAGCCAGCAAAGGGCGTACCAGCGTATGGACAGCGAGCCGACGTGGAACGCCACCTCCGAGGGCTGCCAATAGATGTAAAGCGGATTCATGACAGGATGGATTGGTTACACGTTGAATCGGAAGTGCATGATGTCGCCGTCCTGCACCTCATAGTCTTTGCCCTCAATGCCGAGCTTTCCCGCCTCGCGCACGGCGGCCTCGGAGCCGTAATGGAGGTAGTCCTCATACTTGATGACCTCGGCACGGATGAAACCTTTCTCGAAGTCGGTGTGGATAACACCGGCACATTGCGGCGCTTTCCAGCCCTTGTGGAACGTCCATGCCTTCACTTCCATTTCCCCTGCGGTGATGAAAGTCTGCAAGTTGAGCAGGTGATACGCCTTTTCGATGAGGCGGTTCACGCCACTTTCCTCCAGTCCCAGCTCCTCCAGAAACATCTTTTTGTCCTCGTAGGAGTCGAGTTGGGCGATGTCTTCCTCCGTCTTGGCGGCAATCACCATGGCCTCCGCACCCTCCTCGCTGGCAATCTCCTCTATCTTCCGGCTGTATTCGTTGCCCGTTTTGGCGCTGTCCTCATCGACATTGCACACATAGAGCACCGGCTTCGTTGTCAGAAGGAACAAGTCGTGGGCGGCCTGTTGCTCCTCCTTCGACTCAAACGTGACCGCACGGGCATTCTTGCCTTGCTCCAACACCGCCTTGTAAGCCTCCAGTACCCCTACCAGTGTCTTGGCATCCTTGTTGCCTAAGGTCGCTATCTTCTGTTGTTTGGCGAGCTGTGCCTCGATGGTCTCCAAGTCCTTGAGCTGCAGTTCGGTGTCGATGATCTCCTTATCCTCCACCGGATCGACGGGAGCACCGCCCTCACGCACCACATTGGGGTCGTCGAAGCAGCGGATGACGTGTATGATGGCGTCGCACTCGCGTATGTTGCCCAGGAACTTGTTGCCCAGACCCTCGCCCTTGCTGGCACCCTTCACGAGGCCGGCGATATCTACTATTTCGCAAGTTGCAGGAACGATGCGTCCTGGATGAACTATCTCTGCCAACTTGTTGAGGCGCTCGTCAGGTACGGTGATGACACCCAAGTTTGGTTCGATAGTACAGAAAGGGAAGTTAGCTGCCTGTGCCTTTGCACTAGACAGACAGTTGAACAGTGTAGACTTACCCACGTTTGGGAGGCCTACAATACCACATTTTAATGCCATTTTATCTTTAAACGTTTAAATTTCTGCGTGCAAAGTTACTGCAAATCGAAGACA
>DLLX01000084.1:0-9893 GCA_002479145.1 Prevotella sp. UBA7551
GCGACGGAGGAAATGAACCATTTTCTCCGTGCCAACAAAATCATCGACATCAAAAAGGACTTAGCTTTGCTCGACGGCAACAGCTGCTATTAGCTCTGTGTTCTGCAATATAGCCGATATGAGGTTTTAATACCAGCCCTATTGCGACCTCATTCAGCCCCTTTTACCCTGCGATTCAGCCCCTATTGCAACGCCTTTTTAATCCTACTGTATGTGCTTGATAATCAGTTGATTGCGTTTTTATAAAATTCCTTCTTGTGAGTAGTTGCAACACAAATGGTGAGCATGAGCCAACTCGACACTAAGTGGATACTCCCCCCAATCGCCATTAGGACGGAATCATTCTGCCGATTGGGGCTGTCGTTTTCCTTGTGGTGCCCATGCGGTGCATTGTGGATAAGTGCAAAAGTTGTGCAAACGAAGCAAGCGCAAAAGCAAAAAGGTGCATAAATAGTTGGTTGATTGATGGGTTTATCGTAACTTTGCAGCAACTTCGCCTCCCATCTGTGGTTACGGCATGCAGTCGGAGTCATGTCATCGAGGTAGGGGCGGGGGCTATTTATAGATTGTTTTCATGGAACAAGAGAGATTATTCCCCGACTATATCTTTGAGACCAGTTGGGAAGTCTGCAATAAGGTAGGTGGTATCTACACCGTTCTTTCCACACGCGCAAGAACACTTCAGGACCATCTTCACGACAACTTGATTTTCATAGGGCCAGATTGCTGGCAGGACAAGGCGTGCCCCTACTTTGAGGAAGAGGCCGTTTTTCCCGAGTGGGAGGCTGCGGCTCGCCACAAAGGGCTGCGCGTGCGCGTCGGTCGCTGGACCATTCCCAGCCACCCCGTGGCCATACTGGTTGACTGGCGGCCTTACTATGAAGAAAAAAACACTTTCTACGGCGCCCTTTGGCAGCAATATGGCGTGGACAGCCTGCACGCCTACGGTGACTACGACGACTCGGCCCTGTTCGGACTGGCTGCTGCCAAGGTGGTGGAGAACTTCTACCACTACTACCATTTGGGGGACAGGCGGGTGGTGCTGCACGTCAATGAGTGGCAGACCGCCACGGCAGCCTTGGTGCTCCAGCGGCTCGTGCCGCAGGTGGCGTCCATCTTCACCACCCATGCCACGTGCATCGGCCGCAGCATTGCGGGCAACAACAAGCCGCTGTATGAATACTTAGACGTGTACAATGGCGACCGAATGGCGCAGGAGCTGAACATGGAGAGCAAGCACTCGCTCGAAAAGCAGACCGCCCACCATGTGGATTGCTTCACGACGGTGAGCGAGATTACCGCCCGCGAGTGCCAGGAGCTGCTCGACAAACCCGTCGACGTGGTGCTTCCGAACGGTTTCGACGACAGCATCGTACCTGTAGGCAATGAATTCACACGCAAACGGAGGGCTGCCCGCAAACGATTGGTTGGCATAGCCAATGCCCTGTTGGGCACGCAGCTGACCGACGACGTGATGATAGTCGCCACATCGGGTCGCTACGAGTTTCGCAACAAGGGCATCGACGTGTTCATCGAGGCCATGAACCGCCTCCGGCACGACGCGCTACTCCAGCGGGAGGTGCTTGCCTTTGTCGAGGTGCCCGCCTGGGTGACCGCTCTGCGGGCCGATCTGCAAGAGCGGCTACAACTTGATGCGCCACAGGCCACGCCGCTCGACACGCCGCTAATTACCCATTGGCTGGGCGATATGGAGCACGACCCCGTGCTCTCCATGATGCGGTACCTGAATATGGAGAACCGCAAGGAAGACCATGTGAAGGTAATCTTCCTGCCCAGTTATCTCACGGGCGATGACGGCATAGCCAATCTCAGCTACTACGACATCCTGTTGGGCAACGACCTTTGCGTGTTCCCCTCCTATTATGAGCCGTGGGGGTACACCCCGCTGGAGGCAGTGGCCTTCCATGTGCCCTGCGTCACGACCGACTTGGCTGGGTTCGGCCTGTGGGTCAACAACGTCAAGGGGGGCTACGGCACGATAGCCGGTGGCGTGGAGGTCATCCACCGCGCGGACACCAACTACTCGGAGGTGGCCGACCACATCAAGGACACCGTCATCCGCTACGCCGCCATGACTAAAAAGGAGGTAAATGCGTGCCGAAGACAAGCCGAAAGGCTCTCGAAGAAAGCCCTTTGGGACAAGTTCATTTCCCATTACGAGGAGGCTTACGACTTCGCCCTGCGCAAAGCCAAGGTGCGGACAGAGTAAAGAAAATAAGGCATGGAGACGGATTGGCGTCGCCATGCCTTTTCAGGCTCGTGCCCACAGCACCGACAAGGCATTGGCGCCAGGGGCGCTTTTCGGCCAGTGGGGTAGAACACTTTTTAAGCCGAGGCCCCCGATGCGGAAAATGCCAACGAGGGGGATGCTTGACACGGCCTATCAACAATCTTGGCAAGGCCGATCAACTAAAAGAAATCACAATAATAATAGATAACAGAACGCACTATGAAGATTAAATCGGATTATTCAAACTCACCCCAGTGGAGGGAAGTGAACGTCAAGTCGTCGCTGCCGAAGGAGCTGGACTGCCTCAACGAGTTGGCCCACAACCTGTGGTGGGCGTGGAACTACGAGGCCCGCGACCTGTTCAAGAGCCTTGATGAAAAGCTGTACGAGGAAGTGGGACACAATCCCGTCCTGCTGCTGGAGCGGCTGAACTACGACCGTAAGGAGGCCATTGTCAAGGACAAGGAGCTGATGCGCAGGGTGCATGGTGTCTATGCCACTTTCCGGGAGTATATGGACGCGAAGCCCGACACGAAGCGCCCGTCGGTGGCTTACTTCTGCATGGAGTTCGGACTGAACCAGGTGCTGAAGATATATAGCGGCGGTCTGGGTATGCTTGCTGGAGACTACCTGAAGGAAGCCTCCGACTCCAACGTCGATCTCTGTGGCATCGGCTTCCTCTACCGGTTCGGTTACTTCACACAAACCCTGTCGATGGACGGACAGCAGATTGCCAAATACGACGCACAGCGCTTCAACGCCCTGCCCATTGAGCGGGAGTTGGACAAAGACGGCAATCAGGTGGTGGTCGATGTGCCCTACCAAGACTACATGGTCCACGCCCTGGTGTGGCACGTGAACGTGGGGCGCATTAAGCTCTACCTGCTCGATACCGACAACGACATGAACTCAGGCTACGACCGACCCATCACCCACAGCCTCTATGGAGGCGACTGGGAGAACCGGTTGAAGCAGGAGATCCTGCTCGGCATTGGCGGCATACTCACGCTGAAGAAGCTCGGCATCAAGAAAGACATCTACCATTGCAACGAGGGCCATGCCGCATTGTGCAACCTCCAGCGCTTGTGCGACTACATTCAGGACGGACTGACGTTTAACGAGGCCATGGAACTGGTGCGCGCCTCTTCGCTCTACACCGTCCATACACCTGTGCCTGCGGGTCACGACTACTTCGACGAGCAGCTGTTTGGCAAGTACATGGGCGGCTATCCGGAGAAGTTGGGCATCACGTGGGAAGAATTTATCGGCATGGGACGCACCAACCCTGATGACCACAACGAGAAATTCTGCATGAGTACCTTTGCCTGCAACACCTGCCAGGAAGTCAACGGCGTGTCGAAGTTGCACGGATGGGTGAGCCAGAAGATGTTTGCCCCGCTGTGGAAAGGCTATTACCCCGAGGAGAACCACGTCGGCTACGTCACCAACGGTGTGCATTTCCCCACCTGGACCGCCACGGAGTGGCGCAAACTCTATGATACCTATTTCGATGAGAGCTTCATCTCCGACCAGAGCAACGAGAAGATATGGCATGCCATCTACGATGTGCCCGACGAGGAGATATGGGAGACGCGCATGACCCTGAAGAAAAAGCTCGTGAAATACATCCGTGACAAGTTCACCCAGCAGTGGCTTCGCAACCAGGGCGACCCCGCCAAGGTGATGTCCATCATCCAGCGCATCACCCCCAATGCCCTGATGATTGGCTTCTGCCGCCGTTTCGCCACCTATAAGCGCGCACATCTGCTCTTCACCGACCTCGATCGTCTGGAGAAGATCGTCAATGATCCCGACCGCCCTGTGCTCTTCTTCTTTTCCGGCAAGGCGCACCCCGCCGACGGAGCAGGTCAAGGGCTCATCAAGCGCATCTTCGAGATTTCACGTATGCCGCAGTTCCTGGGCAAGATCATCTTCCTGGAGGATTACGATATGCGCCTTGCACGCCGTCTGGTGAGTGGTGTAGATATATGGATGAACACGCCTACACGTCCCTTGGAGGCCAGTGGCACATCGGGTGAGAAGGCAGAGATGAACGGCGTAGTGAACCTCTCCGTACTCGATGGATGGTGGGTCGAGGGCTATCGCGAGGGTGCCGGCTGGGCATTGCCACAGGAACGCACCTATCAGAACCAGACCTACCAAGACCAACTCGATGCAGCGACTATCTACTCGCTGCTCGAAAATGACATCATCCCACTCTACTTCAACCGTGGGCGCAAGAATTACTCGGCCAATTGGGTCAAAGTGGTGAAGAATTCCATCGCCACCATTGCCCCCCACTATACGATGAAGCGGCAGCTGGATGACTATTACGCCAAGTTCTACTGCAAGCAGGCTGACCGTTTCAAGCAGCTTGTGGCCAACAATTATGCCCAGGCCAAGGAAATTGCTCACTGGAAAGAGAGCGTGGCAGAGAAGTGGGATGAAATCAAGGCGGTGAACAAGGACGACTGTGCGTTGCAGGACATTGCCACGGGCAAGCCCATTACGCTTTCCTACACCATTGACGAGCAGGGACTGAACGATGTCGTGGGTCTGGAGCTGGTGGTGCTCAACAGCAACACCGAGGGCGAAAGACAAGTCCACAAGGTGTATCCTTTTGAGATGGTCAAGCAGGACGGAAACCTCTTCACCTTCAAGGTGACGTTTGAGGCCGATGAGGCTGGCACCTACAAATGTGCTGTCCGAATGTACCCGAAGAATGCCCTCCTACCGCATCGCCAAGACTTCTGCTATGTGAAGTGGATAGGGTAGGCGACGACTATCCAGTGTTCTCATGGAGCAGGAAGTGCCTCTTGTTGCACAAGGCGTTGTCCTGCCACATGAAGCAATGGTAATGCAGCCCTATTGAGGGGAAGTGCAGGTGACCAGAAAATGCCAACACTTCCCCTTTCCTTTTATCCCCCATCGGCCATTAGATTTCGTTGGAGAAAGGGCAAACTTCTCGTTTCTTGTCTAATTCGGTCTAAAAAGCGATTGGAGGTTATCATGTTGGCTGGTCAATCTTCTTCACTGGAACTGCAATCCATCGGAATAAGTCTTTTTTGCCGTGTTATCCTTTCTGATATTTGAGTTTTTTCGTACCTTTGCGGCAATATGAGATTCTCCGTCAAATGTAGCCATTGTGGCCATACTTTCATTGCCGAGACGCAGAATTATGGGCGCATGAAGTATCGCTGTCCGTACTGCCAGTCGGTGATGGTCTGCCAGTTCGACCCACCGAAGGTGTTCCGCACCCGCGCCCGGTCGGTCATCCCCGTTGCTGAAACCTTTCCCGCTACGGTCAAAAAGCGCATGCCCATGGTAGCATCGCGACTTGTTTCTGCCCCGACTCCGCAATCCCAGTCGGCAGCATCTTCTGCCATGCCATCTGCGGAGGAGCAACTTCCCAAGGCTGGTGTCCACCAGTTCAAGCAGCGCGACAAGGGATTCGGCGGGATGCTCAACTGGATTTGGGGTCATTTGAGTGTGTTTTGCTTGTGGAGTGAAGCCAAGATTCGGAAGTTTCAAGCGGACTATGAGGATGGAGATTTGTGGATATTCTTTGCCTTCAGCCTTATCTTCATCCTGTTAGTCTTTGTCGGCCTGTGGACAATGGCTGAGGTCTCAGGCATTATTGCCGAAGGGAACTCGTGGCTGAAAAGCACATATTATTCCCTCAAGAATATGATTTGACGGCGTGTTTGCACCTTGACCATCCTTTATGTTACACGGTCTGTGGTGTTTGTGTGGTAGATGGCAGTGCGGATGGCCACCAACTTGGTCTGTCTTGAATAGGGCGTGGGCAAGACTTAGCTCCATGGAGGCAATAAAAGGCCTCCATTTTCGTTATCATAGTATGATGATGAAGACACTTGCGGTAATGGTGTTCGCCACACTTTTTCTTGTCTCTTGCGGTGTAGACAGAAACATACGACGGGGCGAGAAGTACTTGCAGTTAGGAGAATACTACGATGCGGCAGCACAATTTAAGACGGCATACACACGCACACCGCCCAAGGAGCGTGGTAAGCGTGGGCAGTTGGCGGCGAAGATGGCACGGTGCTACGACCGCATCAACTCCTCGGAGCGTGCCGTGGCTGCCCTGCGCAATGTGATACGCTATCATCAGGACGATGGCGAGACCCATCTTCTGTTGGCGCGCAACCTCATGAAGACGGGGCGATACGCTGAGGCGGAGGCTGAGTTTCGCGCTGCGCTCGACTCCATGCCCGACAACCCGTTGGCCGAACAAGGCTTGAAAGCCGCACAAAGTGCGCCACGAGTCAAAGAGGCAGGGTCAAAATATACCGTGAAGCGGATGGAGATATTCAATTCTCGGCGTGCCGATTATTCGCCGATGCTCTTCGGCGACGAGTATGACCAGCTTTTTTTCAGCTCGACGCGTAATGAGTCACAGGGCGATGAGCTTAGTGGCATCACCGGAACCAAGAATGCCGATATCTTTGTGAGCGAGAAAGATGAGAAGGGACGATGGCAGCGGCCGCACAATATAGAGTCGGGGCTCAACTCTGAGTTTGACGAAGCCACGCCGGCGTTTAGTGTTGATGGCCGCGAAATGTACATCACGCAGTGTCTCACCGATGCCTCCTATCCCCGCTATGCCCAAATTGCGGTGAGCAAACGATCCGATGCGGCTTGGAGCAAGCCCACAAAGCTCGAGATCAGCCGCGACACGCTCTCCAGTTTTGCCCATCCCGCATTGTCGCCCGACGGCAACTGGCTCTATTTTGTCAGTGATATGCCAGGAGGAAAGGGCGGTCTGGACATCTGGCGTGTACGCATCACGGGAGGTGGACTTGGTGGCGTGGAGAACCTCGGAGAGCCTATCAACACACCAGGAGACGAGATGTTCCCAACTTTTCGGCCCAACGGCGATTTGTATTTTTCTTCCAATGGTCATCCAGGATTGGGAGGTCTTGACATATTTATCGCCAAGGTGGGCAAGGATCGCCGCTATCATCTGGAGCATCCAGGCTTCCCGCTCAACTCACAGGGTGATGATTTTGGCATGACCTTTGAGGGACAGCACAACAGAGGATTTTTTTCATCCAATCGTGGCGACGGTCGCGGATGGGATCACATCTATAGTTTCGAGCTGCCGGAAGTGGTTCAAACCGTTAAGGGATGGGTCTATGAAATGGATGGGTATGAGCTGCCCGCCGCTGAAGTCTTTATGGTGGGCGATGACGGCACGAACCTGAAGTTGTCGGTTAAGGGCGATGGATCATTTGAGCAAGTTATCCACCCAGACGTCAGCTATATCATCCTCGCCACCTGCAAGGGTTATCTTAACCATAAGGAAGAACTGCGTGTGGATTCCGTTGCACAGTCGGAGGAATATACACTGCAGTTTCCTCTTCCTTCCATCCGCGTGCCCGTACTGATAGACAATATTTTCTATGATTTCGATAAGGCGACGCTCCGTCCCGAGTCGAAGACCGCATTGGACGATTTGGTCAAGTTGCTCAACGAGAATCCCAACGTCACGATAGAGCTTTCTGCACATACCGATTACAAGGGATCGGCAGAGTATAACAAGCGGCTTTCGCAACGCAGAGCAGAGGCGGTCGTGGAGTATCTCACCGAGCATGGCATTGCCCGTGACCGTCTTACCCCAGTAGGGTATGGAAAAGAGAAGCCGAAGACGGTGAGAAAGAAAATGACTGAGCGCTACCCATGGCTCAAAGAAGGTGACGTGCTGACAGAAGATTTCATCAAGAAATTGGACAAGGAGAAGCAAGCAATTTGCAATCAAATCAATCGCCGCACAGAGTTTATCGTCCTTCGTACCACCTATGGAATGTTTGACGAGAAGGGAAATCTCAAAGTAAAGCCCCAACCCCAGACAGAAAAGAGTGGGGATGATGATGAAGACCTCATCTTGATAGAATAAAGACGCATGACACTTCCAGAGGAATTTATACACTATACCCGCCTCTTGATGGGCGAGGAACGATTTTCGCGCTTTCTCAATGCGCTGGAACAGCCTGCTCCAGTGTCGATACGGGTAAACCCATTCAAGGCTGTCAAGAAGACATCGGGCGGAGAATGGGGCGAACAAGTGGCATGGTGTCCCAACGGCTATTACTTGAATGGACGTCCAGCCTTCACATTCGACCCATTGCTCCATGCGGGAGCATACTATGTGCAGGAAGCCTCATCCATGTTTGTTGACTATATTGTCAGGCAGTTTGTCCATGACCCAGTCACAGCACTTGACCTTTGTGCCGCTCCTGGGGGCAAAACGACGTGTCTGAGGGCAGCGCTGCCCGAGGAGAGCTGTCTGTACAGTAATGAGCCGAATGCCAAACGGGCGCAGGTATTGGCAGAGAACGTCATCAAATTTGGTCATCCTAAGGTCGTAGTGACCAACAACTACGCCATCGACTATCAGCGGGCGGGACTTCGATTTGGCTTGATACTCACGGATATGCCATGTTCTGGCGAGGGAATGTTTCGTAAAACACCTGACAGCATCGGCGAGTGGAGCACCGCCAATGTGAAGAAATGTGCCGCCTTGCAGCGGGAAATCCTCACTGATATTTGGCCTTGTCTGCTGCCAGGCGGCCTACTTATCTATTCCACTTGTACGTTCAACGCACAGGAGAATGAGGAGAACGTTGCGTTTGCTGTCCATCGGTTGGGCGCAGAGGTGCTTCCCATACCTATAAAAGAGGAATGGGGAGTGGTCAAAGAACTGACGGGAAAGTACCCCATCTGCCGCTTTATCCCAGGAATGACGCAGGGAGAAGGGCTGACGGTGGCACTATTGCGTAAGCCGAAGATGCCATCGGATACGGACAGCCCCACTGAGATGAAAGCAAAAAGCACGCAACTGCGGATGCTGCGTATGCTGAGTGATGGCATCAAGCCGCCGACGGTAAAAGGAAAGAAAGTCATTCCAGATATTTCCCAGGCGTTGGCCATCAACAAAGCAGAGAACAGCTATCCACGAATAGACGTGAGCTACGAGGAGGCCATAGCCTATCTTCGTCGCGAATCCATCTCGCTGCCATCGTCTGTGCCAAAGGGTATCGTCACGGTTTGTTATCAAGGGTTTGCCTTAGGGTTTGCCAAGAACCTCGGAACAAGGGCAAACAACCTCTATCCTCAGGAGTGGCGCATCCGCAGTACACATCTGCCTGATGAGCAGTTTGTCCTTCCTCTCGATGCTATTCACGACCGATGAAATAACTCCACCCACCAAGGTATAAACATATTAGTCCTTACTGTTCAGTAATTCCACCTTACATTGTACATCACATTGATTGCCGCTGTGGCACAAAACCGTGCTATCGGTTTTGAAAACCATCTGATTTACCACATTCGGGAAGACTTGCACCGATTCAAGTTGCTCACCACGGGGCACACTGTCCTGATGGGTCGCCACACGTTTGAGTCACTTCCAAAGGGTGCGTTGCCTAACCGAAGAAACATAGTGCTTAGCAACACTTTACGTTACCTCGAAGGTTGCGATGTGTATGCCTCCCTTGACGATGCCTTATGTCATTGTTCCTCTGACGAGCAAGTGTTTGTCATCGGCGGACAGGCCATTTATGAGCAGACACTCTCGTTGGCCAATCGTCTTTGCATGACCGAAATAGTTGACACACCCACA
>DLLX01000084.1:9915-10099 GCA_002479145.1 Prevotella sp. UBA7551
CTGACGCTTTCTTTCCGCCCTACGACGGTTGGAGAAAAGTGGCGGAGGAGCGCCATGAGACGGACGAAGCCCATCCGTATGCCTTTGCCTTTGTAGATTATGTGAGAAAATAGCATCTGTAGAGTCTAATAAAAATGCAGATATACTTTTTGTTGGTTCAATGCTTTTTGCTATCTTTGCATAA
>DLLX01000084.1:10199-15130 GCA_002479145.1 Prevotella sp. UBA7551
CAAGCTCTCATTGCGCTCGTTGGCATTATCTTTGCAATCAAGGGTATATTGCGTTGAGAGGGTGAAGGACTGTAACGGCATTCATGGGATTACCACAAGGTGGGCATTCTTGTCTGATGAGCGATTGCTTGTCTGAGGCTTACGTATATGTTATGGTGATACTAAAACACATGATAATCACGGAGGGTGTCGGATTGTACAATAGTGGCGATGCCCTATAAGCAGTCAAGCTAAATAGTAATATTATCTCCATTGAGAAAAATAAAGGAACATGAATGACCATTTAGAGAACCCGCATCAGGGCATAGAACGGTTGGAGGACAGCATAGAATTGGTCTTTCAAGGGGCGACAGAGTTGATGGGGGGTTGCGACATAGCCTTGTTGGTACTAACTGATAATGAAGGGAAGCGACAGATTTCTATAATTGTCGATAAGTTGACAGAAAAGGAATTGATGCTTCATAGGTCGGGAGAGGCCATAACACAAGATCGGCTGCCTGAAGTTTTGTGCTCTCTATTCCCTGAGTTGTGTAAAGATAATTTTTATATATACATCTATGGAGTAAAGGAAGGAAAATATTTGGCGTTTCTTGCAGAGCGACAAGGGCAGCGCAGGATTCCTATTAGAATATCAGATGCCATTCTTTTGGCACAAGTGGCCAAGCTCTGTATCTATATAGATTCTGTTCTTTTTGGACAGCAAAGCGTTCCATTTGACGCTGAAAGCAGAAAGATGGCTTTGCCGTTGAATACGTTGAATATTGAAATGCTTCACAAAATGCTCGAAAAAGCTGTGGCAGAAGAAGACTACGAGCGAGCTGCTATTGTAAAGCACGAAATTGAACAGAGAAGCAATGGGTCTGTTAACATAGAGGATAGTGCAAAATGAAGGAAGCCAGATATTTCTATCTGCCCCATGCAGAAAGACAAAGTGAACTCCCAGAGGACGAGGCCCGTCACGCTGTGCGTGTTTTGCGTTTGGCGGAGGGAGACGAGATATTCCTTATCGATGGCATGGGCAGCTTTTACCGTTGTGTGATTACGTTGGCTTCTTCTCATCGTTGTGTGTACCGCATTGAGGAGACGGAGCGTCAACAACGCACATGGGATGGGCATCTGCACCTTGCCATTGCTCCGACAAAGGACATGGGGCGTATGGAATGGATGGCAGAGAAGGCCACAGAGGTGGGCTTTGACGAGATAACTTTCCTTGCAACACAATTTTCAGAGCGGAAAACTATACGCACAGACCGTATTGACAAAATAGTTGTGGCAGCTATGAAGCAAAGTAGAAAGGCATGGAAGCCGCTTGTAGGTGGGATGACTCCATTCAAACGCTTTATAGATAGTCATACGGAAGGCAGACGATTTATTTGTCATTGCTACAACGAAATCGTCAGAAAGGATTTCTTTGAAGAAATATCCCGCCAACCGCAATCTTGCACCTGCGGATTATCCGACACAAATGTAGACGACATTACTGTGCTCATCGGACCAGAAGGTGATTTCTCTGTGGATGAGGTGCGGTATGCACTGGACAATGGCTATGAGAGTGTGAGCCTTGGCAAAAGCCGCCTTCGCACAGAGACAGCTGGACTTATGGCTGTTGTAATGGCGCAAATAGTCCGTAGGCATGTTGGTTGAAAGAAACAAAAAGGAAACCTTTAGCACGGCAGGGCATCATGTCCAAGCTGCATCTTGTCTAAAGAACCAAGTAATTTTATTATGAGGTTGTGCAAGAACTGTCATGTAATGGATAAGAGAATAAACATTTGGCCATCACGGTCTTTTTGATTTTGAGGGCTCTTAAAAAATAAAGCATTATGATTATAGATTTTGAGAAGATTGCTGAAGCTCATATCGAAGGCTTCAAGGGGGGTGAGGGTAAGCTGGACACCCGCAACTATGTTGACGATCGTGCTAAGATTATGTATTCCACACTGCGTCCTGGAGCCAAGGCGGGCGAACATCGCCATGATGGTTCGTTTGAGGTTATTTATGTGTTAAGTGGAGAGCTTACCTTCTGTTATGATGGAAAGGAAGAAGTGTGCCGTGTGGGCCAGGTGCATTATTGTCCAGAAGGACACACGCATAGTTTTGAGAACCGTACAGACCATGATGCGCTCTACTTTGCCGTTGTTCCTTCTTTCAAATGATGGATGTGGTTGGACCACCGTGTCAAGTAACTGAAATGAAAGAAAAACTTTGGAGCTTTGGGCAGAAAACGCTAACTTTGCAAATAGAATTTAATTATATCTATATTATATAATGTATAGAACAAATACATGTGGAGAGCTTCGCCTTGAAGACAAAGGCAGCCACGTGACACTTGCTGGATGGGTACAGCGTGTGCGCAAGATGGGAGGTATGACGTTTATTGACTTGCGTGACCGCTATGGTATTACTCAGTTGGCATTTAATGAAGCGGTCAATGCGCCACTTTGCGAAGAGGCTAATAAGTTGGGGCGTGAGTTTTGCATACAGGTAAAGGGTGTCGTAGACGAACGACAGAGTAAGAACCCGAAAATTCCTACTGGCGATATCGAAATCATAGTGGAGGAACTCAATATACTTAGTCCTTCAAAGACTCCTCCTTTTACCATTGAGGATAATACAGATGGCGGCGATGACCTACGAATGAAGTATCGCTATCTTGATCTAAGGCGTGCCGTGGTGCGCAAAAACTTAGAATTGCGTCACCGCATGACTATCTTGATTCGGAATTTCCTCGACCAGCAGAATTTTATCGAGGTAGAGACTCCTGTCCTCATTGGATCAACCCCGGAGGGTGCACGCGACTTCGTGGTACCTTCGCGTATGAATCCAGGACAGTTTTATGCTCTTCCACAAAGCCCTCAGACGCTGAAACAGTTGCTCATGGTGGCTGGCTTCGATCGTTATTTCCAAATAGCAAAGTGCTTCCGCGATGAAGACTTGCGCGCTGACCGACAACCCGAATTTACTCAGGTAGACTGTGAGATGTCCTTTGTTGATCAGGAGGATGTCCTCAACTTGTTTGAGGAAATGGCTCGCATGATTTTCCGGGAGATTCGTGGTGTGGAGCTTCCAAAGCTCCAGCGAATGACTTGGCATGAGGCAATGCGCCGATTTGGAAGTGATAAGCCTGACCTTCGCTTTGGTATGGAGTTTGTAGAGTTGATGGACTGTCTCAAGGGAACAGGCACCTTCTCTGTGTTTAATGAGGCGGCATACATCGGTGGCATTGTTGTTCCAGGGTGTGCGGATTATAGTCGCAAGCAGTTGAACGAGCTTACTGACTTTGTTAAGCGTCCACAAATAGGTGCAAAAGGTCTTGTGTTCATCAAGTACAATGCTGATGGCACCGTGAAGAGCAGCATCGACAAATTCTATTCCTCCGAGCAATTTGACAGGATTAAAGAAACGACAGGTGCGAAGAATGGTGATTTGGTACTTATATTGTCGGGTGATGATGCCAATAAAACACGAATCCAGCTTTGTTCCCTTCGTTTAGAGATGGGGAATCGACTTGGTTTGCGCGACAAGAATGTCTTTAAGTGTTTATGGATTATCGATTTCCCCCTCTTTGAGTGGAGTGATGAGGAGCAAAGGTTAATGGCCACTCACCATCCTTTCACTATGCCAAATCCTGACGACCTCCCATTATTGGATGAACATCCTGAGCAGGTACGAGCTAAAGCATACGACTTCGTTTGTAACGGAATCGAAGTTGGTGGCGGTTCTCTCCGTATTCATGACACCCAGTTGCAAGAAAAGATGTTCGAAGTGCTTGGCTTCACACAAGAGCGTGCTGAGGCTCAATTTGGCTTCTTGATGAATGCATTCAAATATGGAGCTCCACCTCATGCTGGGTTGGCTTTCGGTCTTGATCGCTTCGTCAGCATTTTGGCAGGGCTTGATTCAATCCGCGATTGCATTGCATTCCCGAAAAACAATAGCGGACGCGATGTGATGCTTGATGCTCCTTCAGAGCTTGATCCTAAGCAGTTGGATGAGCTTCAAATTAAGATAGAGCGTAAGTCGTAAATCTCTTTGATGCAAGTCAAGAAATTGCTTTTGTCTCTTTTCAGAGGTTGTTGGTAACTGTCTTTTAGCCTTTGGAGCTTTGCATTTAGGGAATTAAACAGTAACTTTGTAATCGATATTAGTCAATAGGTTATATCAAAATTACAGAGAGATTCATTTAAGTGTAAACAAGGAACAATGGAAACAAAGAAGGTAACAACAAAGACAACGGCCACGAAAACTGCGTCGTCAAAAAAATCGGCTGTTAGAAAAACGACAGCCCGCAAGACTTTAGATGTGGCAGTCAACGCCCAGAACATCGGATTCAAGGCAGGTGATGTGTACAACGCACTCGCTGCTTTCGATAAGGCGTTGAGTATAGAAGAGATTGCCAAAGCTGCCAATATTAATGTCAATGAGGTGCTGGTTGGTTTAGGCTGGCTCTTTAAAGAAGGAAAAGTTGAGGGTCAAAAAGACAACAAAGTACTCTTAGCATAAGAGGATATTGTTTAAAGATATAAAGGGAGTTTATATGCATTTGCAAGACAGACTCCCTTTTGTTGTGTATATACTTAATAAGATTCTATTACTGCAATTTTTATGAGCATGACGAATTATGACCGCTTAATAGTAGGTGTATTACTTGAAGCAGGCAGTAATGGTCTGACGAGTAAAAAAATATCGCGCCATGTTTATAATGCGGTTAACGAACTCTTTGAGGTAGCCGACCTTGTTGTGATACATCGCCATGTGCGTTCCTTTTTATCCCGTTACAGTAAAGGCAATGGGGCTGCGCTCAATAAGCCCAAGCGTGGAACATATTGTTTGAATCGCAAAACTAAATCAGGAAAACTTTTGATGGAAATGAAATTCGGCAAGGCCGATGCTTTGAAAATTCCATCAAAACCAGATGAAGACAAGAGTCT
>DLLX01000084.1:15138-38517 GCA_002479145.1 Prevotella sp. UBA7551
TCTATATCTATTCAATGATTATGATTTCCAGTAGAAAATAGCTTGAGTGTAAAGAGAAGTATTTTTCATCTGCTAATCCATACAAATCTGCTCAACGTAAATGTGGAGAAAATCTGGTAGTTATTGACACATTTACTGTTCTTCTTCTTTTTCTTAGGGAAAGTAATTCTTACAAAATTAGTGCTATTTTGTAAGATTCCTTGCTTTTTGGGTGCTGATTCATGTATTGAAACAGCTGCACAAAGCCTTTGTGCGCTCACAATTTGACTCTTTTCCTACTTTTGCATCGCCGAAGGGCTTAAATTAAATATTAACTAACAATTGTATTATGAAGAAAAACCGATTGTACTTTTTAGGGGCAATGATGCTCATTGGTGCAGCGAATGTATTGGCCAACCCCATCGATTTAACCAAGGCACGGCAAATAGCAGCACAGTTTTGCAAGGATGCTGTAGCCAAGAAACAGATGCGTATGGCTCCGTCTGGTGCAAAGTTGACCCTTGCTTACAAAGCACACGGTAAAAAGAGAGGCACTCATCTGCTTTATGTATTCGACCGTGGTGCAGCTAATGGCTTTGTTGTTGTATCAGGAGACGACCATGCTCCGCAAGTCTTGGGTTATGCTGACAGTGGCTCTTTTGACCTTAAACGCATGCCAGAGAATATGCGATGGTGGGTAGATCAGTATGCCCAACAGGTACAATATCTTATGGATAATCCACAGATGCGACTCACCCCAGCGCGTAAGACATCGCAAGTTGTGGCACCATTGCTCGGTGATATCACGTGGAATCAGGAAAGTCCGTATAATGGCAACTGTCCTTATATGTCCTATTACGATGAGTATGAGGAGGAGACCATTAGTGGAACAGCTCCTACTGGTTGCGTTGCAACGGCCTTGGCACAAATTATGCGGTATCATCAGTGGCCGCTTGAGAGCCATGGAAACGTCTCCTACACCACAGTCTCTTTGGAACAGGAGATTACGGCTGACCTGAATGCAACATACAACTGGAGTTTGATGCTCCCCACTTATGGTGGGGTGGAGGCTACCGCAGAGCAAAAAGCAGAGGTAGCTAAACTGATGTTCAACATTGGAGCAGCCCTGGAAAGTGATTATACACCATCTGGGACAGGAGCCTATGACATCTCTGTAGTGCCAGCCTTGGTAAAATATTTCGGTTATGATGCAGGCGCACGCTATGTCCCGCGTGACTATACGCCCGTTGCCGACTACGAGCAGGGGCTAATCAATGAAATCGAGTCGGGACGTCCTGTGGCTTATGGCGGCGTGACAAAGAAAAATTCAGGCCATTTCTTCGTGCTCGATGGCATTAACGAGGACGGTTATTACCACGTAAATTGGGGATGGGGAGGACTGTCTGACGGTTATTTCCTTATTTCTTCCCTTGAACCAGACGAGCAGGGAGTGGGCGGATCGACTTCTACTTACACATCGTATAAATACCATCAAGTCTATATTTCTGGCATCCAAAAGCCACAGGAGCAATCACGGAAAGGTTGGGGATTCTTGGTAGATAACCTTTCTGAAATAGATGACTCATACGCCAAAGGCGAGGAGATAAGGGCGACAATTTATGATGGTTATAATACTTCGAGTACAGATGACACATTGAAGTGCAAGCTCTATTGGGACTTGTACAAAGCCGATGGAACGTTGGTTTATCAGCATTTTGTCAAGAACGATACGCTGGCGCTCAACTATGGCTTTGAAAAGGAGAATACCTCTTTTGTCATTCCCCAGGAGATTGCGGATGGAGACTATACCATGCGTTTAGAGTTTACACAGTCTGAAGATGATTACACGACCATCTATCGTGCTAAGGTCAAGGCCAACAGCAACCAATATTATAAGGTGCATGTGGAGGGAGATGACGTGTCTGTATCTACCGCAAGCGGTGTGAGACTGTCTATTGAAAGTGTAACGCCTGACACACTAAAGGCTGGACAGGCCTGTGACATTGATGTGACCTTCAGGAATACTGGAGAGGACTTTGTGGGTGATTTCAATTTCTTCCTTTATGTGGACGGCAAAAAGAATATATATCCCAGTTTCAACAGTCCGCAACGGATAGTCTCTATTCCGGCAGATAGTACCGTGACGTTGCGTTTCAACGAGAATATTCCAGAAGAGATGGTGACAGAAAGCAATTATGTGTTGCAGTTCTATTACTATACTCTGGACGAGGATGGCTATACAGATAAGAACAAGGCAGCCAACGTCAAGGTTGCGGTCGATGGGGCAGACAAGCCGGCCTCACTGTATATACTTGATGACGTGGATGTTCTGAGCGAAGTGGATGGGCAAGTTCCGATGAATGACATCCGACTGGGTGTAAACTTTGAGAATGAAGGAGCAGAATATAATGCCCCCATTATGGTGGAGGCTACTACATGGGATGATTGGGATTTCAAAGACTCATTCATGAGCGACACCATCAATGTGCCTGGCGACTGTGAAGGAAAATACGTGGTGCTGCAAGGAGAGTTGACCAAGGTGGAAGAAGGCCAGACTTACGAACTTTGTCTTTACACCGATGATGGTGAATATATCTCTCCGTCTGATAAGAACAGTTTCGAAATAACTATGGCAGGCCCTGTAAGTTCTGTCAGCATGACCATGCTTGGCAAGGGCATCCTTTGGAGCAACAATGCCATCACGGCATCTGGTGCTACTGAAATCAGACTTTATGCTCTTGACGGATCGCTTGTCGCTAAGGTTGCTGGAAACCGACTGTCAACCCAATCGTTGCAGAAAGGTTGCTATATTGTGCGAGTCAATACAGCCAATGGTACAGAGTTGAAGAAGATTGTTGTGAAATAAGTAGAGCGAATGGTTTTCTTTTAAATGGAAGTAGAGAGGGGGTAGGGCAGGTAGTCTTTTCCGAAGGTTTTAGTTCATTGGCCCGTTCCCTTTCTCTGCTGTTCAACGTATAGAATATAAAGTGATAAAACTAAGATGAAATTTAACAAGATTTATGTGGGACTGACTTTATTGCTGTCCTGTATGTGTTGGCCTCTTTGGGCGCAAAAGACGAAGCAGGCGCATACCATGAACGCTTCTCATTATGAGGTGGCAGTTCAAGGTGCGTGCATCTTCGCCAATTCGTGGAACAATCTGGGAGAGGGAGAGTTGACTCCGATGGGGATCTACCAAATGAATCAGTCAGAAGGTTACGAGGTGAAGCCTTTTCTTATCAACAGTGCGGTCTATTCCAATGGGGGCGGAGCATTCATTGGTAACGACTTTTGGTTCATTTGGAAGCAGCGTGACCCAACAGGTCAGATGACGCTTTGCCAAAGGGAAAGGCTGAATCTTACTACCGGAAAGCGTGAGAACTTGGGAGTCTGCTCCAATGATCTTATGGCCACGGCTGCAGGAACGGCAGTCGATCCAACGACAGGCAATGTGTATGGCATCTTTTGGGATTCGGAAAGCATGACAAGTCGCCAGCTTGGCATTGTCGACTACCCCAATGGTACGCGCACGACCATCGCTACTATCAGCCAGTCACTCTACGCACTATGCTGTGACAGTGCAGGTCAGTTGTACGCCGTAACTCAATCGGGGAAGTTGGTCAAGGTTGATAAGGAGGATGGTATGCTCACCGAAGTGGGCAACACGGGTGTAAAGCCCAGTGTGATGCAGGCCGCAGCAGTCGATCAATATACTAACAAGATGTATTGGGCAGCAGTTTTTAAGGACGAAAAAGGCAATGACGCTGCGGCTCTCTATGAGGTTGACCTTGCAACCGCCCAGGCTACGAAGCTCGCAGACTATCCCGACCTCAACGAGTTCTCTGCACTTCGTGTTCTTGCTCCAAAAGCTAAGGACGAGGCACCAGCACCTGCGACAGATTTGAAGACACTTTTCAATAAGGCTTCGACTACGGGAACGTTTACGTTTACGATGCCTACCGAGACATTTGCTGGAAAGCAACTAAGCGGAGAGTTAAGTTATCAGGTGACGATAGATGGAGAAAAGGCTGCTTCGGGTAAAGGAAGTGCCGGGGAGACGGTGTCGGTGAGTGTCACGACAAATACCGGCTTGCATGAGTTTGCGGTGACAACGAACAATGACAAGGGCGTTTCTCCAGAGGCGACAGTCAGTAAATACACTGGCTATGATAAACCATTGGCTCCGAAGAATGTGGAATTAGTTATTGATGAGAATGCCAACAAGGCACATCTCTCTTGGGAAGCGCCCGCAAACTTGGGCGAAAACGAGGGCTATGTGGATGTACAAAACTTGACTTACAACATATTACGTCATCCAGACGAAAAGGAGTTCAATGATGTGAGTGGCACTTCGTTCGACGATGCACTCACACCCTCCAAGGCAATGATGTACTCCTACGATGTGGCGGCGGTGAATCACGCCCGCAAGGGAAAGGCTGCGACCTCTAATGCCGTGATGTATGGAACGGGTTATGATGTACCTTGGACAGAAAACTTTAACAATGCTTCTTCTCTGAATATGTTTACAGTAGTTGATGTCAATCAAGATGGGTCCTCATGGTCATGGTCAAGATTCAAGACCAAGGCTGTAATTTATACCTATAACAGTGAGAATGCTGCTGACGATTGGCTCATCACACCGCCAATTGCCATGAAGGCAGGCAGAAAGTATAAGCTGTCGTTCCTCGAGCATGTTACGTTGTCGAGATATCCTGAGAAGTTGGAGATTAAGTTTGGTGAAGGGCTTGATCCCAACATCTATGTAGAAGTCATGCCAAAAACCACATATACCAACGCTGAATTCGTGTCTCAGGCAGTTTATGTCTCTCCTTCCTCTGATGGAAATTACCACTTTGGCTTCCACGCTTGCAGCGATGCCAATCAGGGACTGCTCTATATCGACGACATGAGCGTAGACGTAGAGCCAGAGTCAACAGCTCCCGCAGCTGCCACTCAAGTGGAGGCAAGTGCTGCTGAGTATGGTATGAATCCTGTGACCATCAGCTTCAACGCACCCCAGAAGGCCATCAACGGTCAGAAGCTCTCTGCTTTAGAGAAGGTGGAAGTGACCGACACAAAAGGAAACGTCATCAAAGCATTTGAAATTCCTGCACCAGGAGAGCGGTTGTCCTGTAAGGACGAGAATGCCGCGAAGGGTATTAATGCTTATTACATTGTAGCTTACAACGAGCATGGAATAGGACAACGTGCAAAAGTAACGGCTTTCATCGGAACAGATGTCCCTTCAGCTCCACGCAATATCACTGTGAGTGGAAACGAGGACGGTACACTGAAGATGACCTGGAATGCTCCCGAAAAGGGGAAAAACGGTGGATTCATTAACCCGTCACAGCTTTCCTACACGGCTTATACCGTCGACGATGAGGGCTATGCCAACCTTTATAAAGAGAACATCAAAGGCACAGAAGTTAGTTTGGCTGATCTTGACAATACGGGTGAACAGCGTTTGGAACGTTTTGGTGCCTCGGCATCCAATAATGAGGGTGAGAGCGACATAATGCCTTCTAACTCCGTAGTGATGGGCGATGCCTATTCGTTACCGTTTGCCGAGTCCTTTGCCAATGGACACCTCGCCTATGATGTGTGGTACAGCCAGGCTACAGGATCCAATGGCTTTGAGGTCGACGACAAGATAGCTTCCGACAATGATGGTGCTTGTGTAGCTTTTGAAGCTGCCGAGGACGATGCAATCGCTGCATTCTGCTCGGGTAAGATAGCATTGAATAATTGTGAAGCCCCTGTACTCACCTTTGATTATTACGGAGAGCCAGGCACTAAGAATGTGCTCATCACAGACATAAATCGTTCTTATGTCGATACGACAGCTGTGAAGGTGATTGATTTTAGCAAGGAAGGTGCACCTTCAGGTTGGAAGCGGGCTGTGGTGAATCTTTCTCAGTTCAAATCAGCCCCCTATGTGCAGCTTGTTTTTCTTTGTCAGATAGCCAAGCAGGGCGATGTGATCCGGGTTGACAATATCCGAATCGAGAATAATCCAGCTCTGGCCGTTAGTGGTGTTGCGTTTGATACTCCCACTACTGGTGAATTAATATATACGCTTTCGGGAATACGGATGGGCAATGTCCTGTCGAAAGGAGTATATATTAGGGACGGAAAGAAATTGTTTATGAAATAAACTTGCTGACAATTTATGAATCAACAATTCCGTTGGCTGAATTAAGTATGAACTACAATAATTCAGCCAACGGATTAACCCCTAATCGGCAAAAAACTGAAATCGGCAAAAAACGAAAAGTTTTATGTTGCTTTCGCTCTAATGAGCAATTTGAATTAAAGCCAAGGCGTTGCATGTCCCCTTTCCATCCAAACAAGTCATGAGAAAGTATAGCTTTGATAACCCTTCCCACTCAGACCTAATCTGCATCTTGCATTGGCGTTGATTGATGCAAGTGCGACTGGAGATGCCACGACTTGACAGACAGCTGCATGTGTTTTGTCAGTTGATGTTCATAACTTACAGATGCACAATGCATTGAGTGATTTCTATCTGTCAGTGTGTGTTCTTGCGATTCAGCCCGTATTGCATTGCAATACGGGCTGAATTGTGCTGCGAAAGAGGCAGAAATGCGGTGCAATAGGGGCTGAATGGCAGTGCGACGGCAAACTTATATTCCAGTTGTTTGGGAATGTCAAAAAATATTCGGAAGACTTCCTTGTCGTACTTCTCTTTTTCACACGGTGTAAATGGGGTTAAAATTGGATAAGAGAGGTGGACTTGTTGACTTTGATAATCAATTTTTGTTGGCCAGTTTAGTAAATTTCAAAAGAAAATTGTAATTTTGCATACATTCTTTACTGATGTTGGATGGAATAAGAATTTGAAAAATGAAATTACGATACAGGCTGTTTTTTCTCTTGCTGGCGTTTCTTTTACCGTGGTCTTTATGCGCGCAGAAGAAGCAGATACAGGCAGCTCGTGACCAAGTGAAATCTGGAAAGGAACTTGGGAAGGCGATTTCTTCAATGCAAGGGCTGCTGAACGACTCAGCCAATCGTCACAATCCCCGCATCTGGATGGTGCTATGTGATGCATTGAAGGCTCAATATGAGCAGGATAACGAGCGGCTTTACTTGAAACAGGGAGCTGATACGACCGCGCTATTCTCGCTGACAATGCGGCTTTATGAGACATTGTCTGCCTATGACAGCATAGAGTCACAACCACTTTCTAAAGGTCGCAAGTTCGCGGAACATCGGGAGCGGAATGCGGCTTTTCTCCATTCCATCCGTCCAAATCTATTTAACGGAGGAGTGTTCTACACTCGCAAGCAGCAGTACGAGGTGGCCTACCGCTTTTATGAAACATATATCCAGAGTGCTGCATGGCCAATTTTCACAGGCTATGACTACTCTGAAAAAGACCCACTCCTTCCTCATGCTGCTTATTGGACGATGTATTGTGGGTACAAGTCGGGTTCCGCAGAGCGTATTATCCGCTATCAGCGGCTGGCGGAGCGTGATACAAGTATGCTCAACTTTGTCCGTCAGTATCAAGCTGAGGCTTTCTTGCTCCAAAAAGATACTGTGCGGTATGTTAATGCGCTCAGGGATGGCTTCCGAAGGTATCCCAATTTTTCATTTTTCTATCCACGCCTTATTGCGTATTATGAGCACAATGGGCTGCATGACTCTTCGCTGGTTGTGACCAACAGGGCTCTTGAGGTTGACTCTACAAGCGTGCTCTTCCAGCTTACCAAGTGTTCAATTCTCCTAAATCTGGGACGATATGACGACTGCATTGCTCTCTGCGAAAAGCTGTTGGAACAAAACAACTCCCTTGCGGATGCTTATTATTATATAGGCTTGTCTTATTTTAATCAGGCCATCGCCTTTGACATCGTTGAGCAACGTCATCTTGCCAAACGAAAAGAAATCATCGCACTTTACAGAAAGGCTCTCCCATACTTGGAACGATACCGAGCATTGGAACCAGATAAGAGAGAAAGATGGCTGCAACCCCTTTATACAATTTATCTGAACTTGAATATGGGAAAGGAGTTTGACGAAATCAATGGGAGGTAATATGGGAAGCCCAAGTCATCTCGACGAATGACAGTATATGATAAACCCGTCTTTGAGGTCGTTTTCCCATGGATGTAGTATCAAACCACCAGGCACCATATAGCGTGCTTCCCATATTGTCTCGTTGTAGCTTATGCCTTGGCATTTGATTTCCTCAAGAAAAGCAACTATCGTATTTTTAGAACAAAAGTTAGACACAGTATAACAGATATGGAAAAAGTACAACAAATGGCGAAGCAAATAGGTGTTTCCCTTACTCCTATGCAGGAGAGAGTGGCAGACTGCTTGCTCCATTCTGATCGAAATATAGTGGTCCTTTCGCCTACAGGGTCGGGTAAGACTTACGCTTACCTTCTTCCCTTGGCAGCAATGATTGAAACTGAACGACAAGAGGTGCAGGCTGTTGTCGTTGTACCGGGAAGGGAACTGGCTCTACAGTCGCAACAAGTGCTGGAGGCGATGCATACGGAATTGCGGTCTATGGCAGTTTATGGAGGCCATGCAACCATGAAAGAGCACCAGAAAATGAAACTGGTGAAGCCTCAGGTCGTCTTTGGAACACCCGGGCGACTCAATGATCACATAGAGAAAGGCAATATTGATGTAGAATGTGTGAAGATGTTGGTCATTGACGAGTATGACAAATGTCTCGAGATGGGCTTCCATAACGAGATGAGCACCCTCGTCGGCAGCTTGCCAAATACTTGCCGAAAGGTCTTGTTGTCTGCCACACGTGCAGAGAAAGTACCAGTGTTTATGCGTGATGCCATGCGAGGCACACCTGATGTGGTTGATTTCCTTCCACTTCATGAGGAAATTGTTCCAGAACGTGTGCTTGTCAAGAAAGTAGTAACTCAACAGTGCGACAAACTTCCCACCCTGCTCCACCTTCTTTGCCAATTAGGTGACGGTAAGAGTGTGGTATTCCTCAATTATCGTGATGCGGTCGCACGTGTGGCAGATTTCCTCACTGAGGCTGGTTTTGACGTGAGCAGTCTGCATGGCGGGCTGGATCAGAAGGCACGCGAGCAAGCAGTTTACCGCTTTACCAATGGCAGTGCCAATGTATTGGTGAGTACAGACCTTGCTTCTCGTGGATTAGACATTCCCGACATCAACCATATCATTCACTACCACTTGCCGGAAACCAAGGAAGTGTACATCCACCGGACGGGGCGCACAGCACGATGGGACAATCAAGGGGTAACTTTTTTATTGCTGGGTCCTACAGAGAATTTGCCAGACTATGTGGATGAGGATGTCAGTGAGTTTATACTTGACAGCGTACGACATCCCGTGCCCAAAGCGAAAATGGCAACATTATACATAGGTAAAGGAAAAAAAGATAAACTTTCGAAGGGTGACATTGTTGGGTTTCTTTGCAAGAAAGGAGGGCTCAAGGCAACCGATATTGGGCGTATAGATGTGATGGAACGCTATGCGTATGCGGCAGTTTCAAATCGCGAACTTGCCATGGTGCTCCAAAGAACTTGTGGGGAAAAAATCAAAGGAATACGAACAGTAGTTGAGATGATAAGGTAATTTCGCTGACGTAGTGTAAGCAAAAATAGTGGAGTAAGGCAATATTCCCATCTTACTGCTATACATTTGAATGATAAAAAACACTAAAATATTTGGTCAAGCGGAAATAAAGCTGTAAATTCGCAGTCGAAACATCAATCAATTTTAATAAAAAGTAATAATGAAGAAGTACAATTTCTATGCAGGCCCGTCGCTTCTGCCGCGCGAGGCTGTGGAGAATACTGCAAAACAGATTCTGGATTTCAATGGCAGTGGTATCTCACTGATGTGTGTCAGCCATCGTTCGGCTGGTTTCCAGGCCGTTATGGACGAGGCCGTTGCGCTCATCAAGGAGCTGCTTGACATTCCTGAGGGCTATTCGGTGCTCTTCCTTGGAGGTGGTGCTTCCCTGCAGTTTATGCAGATTCCAGCCAACTTCTTGATCAAAAAGGCTGCTTATGTCAATACTGGCGTATGGGCAAAGAAGGCAATGAAGGAAGCTAAACATTTCGGTGAGGTGGTCGAGGTCGCTTCTTCAGCTGCTGACAACTACAGCTACATTCCCAAGAACTACGATATTCCTGCTGATGTGGATTATCTGCACGTGACAACTAACAATACCATCTACGGTACTGAGCTTCACAAAGACCTTGACGTAAACGTGCCGATGATTGCTGATATGTCTTCTGACATAATGAGCCGTCCTGTTGACGTGTCCAAGTATAAAGCCATTTATGGCGGTGCACAGAAGAATATGTCCATGGCTGGTGTGACCTTCGTAATTGTGAAGACAGACGAGCTTGGCAAAGCTCCGCGCGAGTTGCCGACGATGATTGATTATCGCACTCATGTTGATAAGGGCTCTATGTTCAACACTCCTCCAGTTGTTCCTATCTATTCTTTGCTTGAGACCATGCGCTGGGTGAAAGCTCAGGGCGGTGTGAAAGAAATGGAGCGTCGTGCTATTGAGCGTGCTGACCTGCTCTATGGTGAGATTGACCGCAATAAGCTGTTCCGTGGCACTGTCGCAGAGGAAGATCGTTCTCGCATGAACATCTGCTTCGTCATGAACGACGAGTACAAGGAGTTGGAGAAGCCGTTCTTTGACTTTGCAACTGAGCGTGGCATGGTGGGAATCAAGGGTCATCGTTCTGTGGGTGGCTTCCGCGCTTCTTGCTACAACGCCATGTCTCTTGAGGGTGTTCAGGCACTTGTGCAGGCCATGAAAGAGTTCGAGGCTCAGCATTAATCGAGAAACTATGTGAGGCTTGAGACCACCGTCTCAAGTCTCGCTTACATTATTATAGCAAAACAAATCGATGAAAGTTTTAATAGCAACCGCAAAGCCTTTCGCAGCAGAGGCAGTTGAGGGCATAAAGAAAGAATTGGAAGGTGCTGGCAACGAGGTCGTTCTCTTTGAGAAATATGAGACCAAAGAACAGCTTCTTGAGGCAGTGAAAGATGTAGACGCGATGATTGTCCGTTCGGACAAGATCACTCCTGAGGTAATCGACGCAGCCAAAAAGTTGAAGATTATCGTTCGTGCTGGCGCTGGCTTTGATTCCATTGACTGCCAATATGCCAAGGAAAAGAATGTGGTAGTCGAAAACACTCCTGGGCAAAATGCCAACGCCGTTGCTGAATTGGTTATGGGTATGCTCGTTTATGTCGCCCGTAATCACTTCAATGGAAAGTCTGGACATGAACTGAAGGGTCGTCGTCTTGGCCTTCTTGCTTTTGGTAATGTCGGTCGCAATGTAGCCCGTATCGCCAAAGGCTTTGACATGGAGGTGTCTGCTTTTGACGCTTTCGTCCCTGCCGAGGCTATTGAGAAAGAGGGCGTACACGCTTGCAAAGATCAGAAAGAACTCTTTGAGACCAGCGATGTCCTTTCACTTCATATCCCTGCAACGCCAGAGACAATCAAAAGTATCAACTACGACATGGTGAATTTGATGCCTAAAGGTGGTATTCTTGTCAATGCAGCACGCAAGGAAGTGATTGATGAGGAAGGCTTGCTCAAACTGATGAATGAGCGCGAGGATCTTCGTTTCATTGCTGACATCAAGCCAGACTTGGACGAGGAATTCCAGAAGTTTGGTACACGCTATTTCGCCACACCGAAGAAAATGGGTGCGCAGACAGCTGAAGCCAACATTAATGCAGGTATTGCTGCCGCAAAGCAGATTAATGCTTTCTTTAAGGATGGCTGCACAAAGTTTCAGGTAAACAAGTAAACTTTTTTATAATACCCCCTTGCCACACTTGCTAAGTGGGGCGAGGGATTTTTTATTTTTGCATTATGGCAATAGTAAAACCATTTAAGGGCGTTCGCCCACCGAAAGAGTACGTAGAGCGTGTTGAGTCTCGCCCCTACGATGTTCTTAACTCTGATGAGGCTCGTGAGGAGGCTGGTGATAATGAGATGAGTCTCTATCACATCATCAAGCCGGAAATCAACTTCCCGAAGGGCACTTCAGAGTATGATCCCCGCGTTTATGAGAGTGCAAAGGAACATTTCAAGATGTTCCAGGAGAAAGGATGGCTCGTTCAAGACAAGGAGGATCACTATTACATTTATGCACAGACTATGAACGGCCACACGCAGTATGGCCTTGTTGTAGGAGCTTATGTGGGAGACTACCTCAATGGAGTAATTAAGAAGCATGAGCTTACACGCCGTGACAAAGAAGAAGATCGTATGAAGCACGTTCGTGTGAACGATGCCAACATAGAGCCGGTATTCTTCGCTTATCGTGACGACCAGACTCTCATCGACCTTTGTAATCGCTATGCCAAGACGAAGCCGGAGTATGACTTCATTGCTCCGATTGATGGCTTCCGTCATCAGTTCTGGGTGATCAGCGACAAAAAGGACATCGAGACGATTACGAATGAGTTCGCCAAGATGCCCGCTCTCTATATTGCCGATGGTCATCATCGTTCTGCCGCAGCTGCTCTTGTCGGTGCAGAAAAGGCCAAGCAGAATCCCCACCACACAGGCAAAGAGGAATATAACTATTTCATGGCGGTCTGCTTCCCTGCAAGCCAGCTCACCATACTCGACTACAACCGTGTTGTCCGCAACCTCAATGGCATGACTCCCGAGGAGTTCCTTACCGCATTGCAGGTTAATTTCACGGTAGAGGACAAAGGTACAGAGATTTATAAGCCAAGCCATCTCCATGAGTTTTCACTCTATCTTGACGGACATTGGTATGCACTCAATGCCAAGAAGGGGACTTATGACGACAGCGATCCAATCGGTGTGCTTGATGTCGACATTTCAAGCCGACTGATTCTCGATGAGTTGATGGGTATCAAGGACCTCCGTTCTGACAAGCGCATCGACTTTGTTGGCGGGCTTCGTGGTCTTGGTGAGTTGAAGCGTCGTGTTGATAGCGGTGAGATGCGATGGGCCTTGGCACTCTATCCTGTTTCCATGAAACAGATTATGGATATTGCCGACAGTGGTAATATCATGCCGCCAAAAGCCACTTGGTTTGAGCCGAAACTCCGTTCTGGCCTCATCATTCACAAGCTGGAGACTGAAGAATAAATATTAGTGCGCTGTCCCTATTTCTCTAATTTGAGTAAGGACAGCTTGAATAACTGTCAAGGTTTTATCTGAATGTCAGATACGTACAAAACAGTTTCAAAACATATAAGCGAGGGATTTTATTCCGAAAAGCGGAGTAAATTCCTCGCTTTTGTTCACCATGTGGATTCTGTGGATGAGGCCATGGCCATTGTGAAGGAATATCGAAAGAAGTATTATGATGCACGCCATTGTTGCTACGCCTATATGTTGGGGGCAGATCGTTCAGAATTCCGAGCCAATGACGATGGAGAGCCTTCCTCTACAGCCGGGAAACCCATTCTTGGACAAATCAACAGATTGGAATTGACAGATATTCTTATTGTCGTCATCCGTTACTTTGGTGGGGTTAAACTGGGAACCAGTGGACTGATAGTGGCTTATAAGACTGCAGCTGAGGATGCACTGGAAAAGTCCACAATCGAAGAGAAGTTTATAGAAGAACGCATAACTTATCGATTTACTTATCCGATGATAAACGCCGTTATGCGTGTAATAAAGGATACAGGTGCGAGAATCATTAGTCAAACCTTTGACAATGACTGCGAAGTTGTTTGTTCCATTCGTCAGAGTTTAGCGGAAGGACTCAAGTCCCGTTTGGAGCATTTGGCTTTTGAATAGAGTATATTTCTTTTTTTGAGGTAAGGATGAAATGGAAAGCTTAACATTAAATCTTTCACTTTCGACAAGTTTTTCAAATTAAAAGGTTGTTTTCAGGTTGCTATTATCAATCTTTATTTGTAAATTTGCATTTTACAAATTGAGAAATCGAGCGCAAGTCTATATGGAAAGAAGCAACAATCACCTTGTAATTATGGCCGGAGGAGTGGGAAGCCGATTCTGGCCTATGAGCACCGTTGAGCGTCCTAAGCAGTTTATTGATATTTTGGGTACGGGGAGGACAATGATTCAGATGGTCTTCGACCGTTTCAAAGGGGTGGTAGAAAGCCAGAACATGTGGGTTGTCACCAACAAGTGCTATCGCGAACAAGTGCTCCAACAGCTTCCGGATATACCAGAAAGTCACATTCTCTGTGAGCCTTGTCGCCGCAATACGGCCCCCTGCATCGCTTATGTCAGTTGGCGTATTAAGAAAGAATCCCCTAAAGCCAACATAGTTGTGGCCCCCAGCGACCATCTTGTGGTTGATACGGGTGAGTTCAAGCGAGTCGTGTCCAACTGCCTTGATTTCACTTCAGGAACCGATGCCATTGTCACTTTAGGCATGAAGGCCACACGTCCAGAAACGGGATATGGCTACATTCAGGCTGACCTCTCTCTTCCCTCACCTCGCAACCGCGAGATATATCGTGTTGATCAGTTCCATGAGAAGCCTAAGTTGGAACAAGCTGAGGTGTATTTGAAAGAGAAAAACTACTTCTGGAACGCTGGAATATTTATCTGGAACGTGGCAACTATCGTCAATGCTTTCCGTGTATACCAACCCAATATAGCCAAGGTCTTTGACCGTATACGTCCGATGCTCGGCACGAAGGATGAGCAACGCATCATAGACGAGATTTACCCCCAGTGTGAAAACATTTCCGTTGACTACGCAATCATGGAAAAGGCGGACGAAATCTTTGTCTGTCCATCAGATTTTGGTTGGAGCGACCTGGGCACATGGGGCAGCTTACTCATGCAGACCCCTAAGGATGTTTACGGAAATGCGACCATAGGGCAGAATATTCAACTTTATGAAAGCCATAACTGTATCGTTCATACCTTGGAGGAAAAACGTGTGGTGATAGAAGGACTCGATGGTTACATTGTAGCTGAGGACAATGACTCACTTCTCATTTGCAAACTTTCAGAGGAACAGCGCATCCGCCAATTCTCCGAAAAATTGTAATATTCACGACGTACTCTGCTCAAGGATAAAAAGGGTAGGGCGTTTTTGTTGAACTCAATACATTGATGAAATGAAACAGAGAGTAGCTCTTATCACGGGCATCACAGGTCAAGATGGTTCGTTTCTTGCAGAATTCTTGATAGAGAAGGGCTACGAGGTGCATGGTCTATTGCGTCGCAGCTCCTCTTTCAACACAGGGCGTATCGAACATCTCTATTTGGATGAGTGGGTACGCGACATGAAACAAAAGCGGCTCGTCAACCTTCATTGGGCAGACATGACCGATTCTTCCTCCCTTATTCGAATCATTCGCGAAACCAACCCCACGGAGATTTACAATCTTGCTGCACAAAGCCATGTCAAGGTAAGTTTCGATGTGCCCGAATACACGGCCGAGACCGATGCCGTTGGCGTCTTGCGTCTGCTTGAGGCTGTCCGTATTTGTGGACTTGAGAAGAGCTGCCGCATCTATCAGGCTTCCACGTCCGAACTATTCGGTAAGGTGCAGGAGGTGCCACAGTGCGAAACTACGCCCTTCTACCCCCGCAGTCCCTATGGCGTAGCCAAGCTTTATGGCTTCTGGATTATGAAAAATTACCGAGAAGCCTATGGGATGTTTTGTTGCAATGGCATTCTTTTTAATCATGAAAGTGAGCGGCGCGGAGAGAATTTCGTAACCCGCAAGATTACTTTGGCTGCCAGTCGCATTGTCCAAGGCCTTCAGGACAAGCTCTATTTAGGCAATCTCAATGCCCTTCGCGATTGGGGCTATGCCAAGGATTACATAGAGTGTATGTGGCTGATGCTACAACAAGAGCATCCCGATGATTTTGTTATAGCAACAGGCGAGTACCATACAGTACGCAATTTCACCACATTGGCGTTTCATCATGCGGGTATAGAACTCAGATGGGAAGGCAGTGGTATAGATGAGAAAGGCATTGACAAGTCGACAGGCCGTGTGTTGGTAGAGGTTGATCCCAAGTATTTCCGACCTGCAGAGGTCGAACAATTGCTCGGAGACCCCACTAAAGCCAAGACACAGTTGGGCTGGGATCCCCATAAGACATCGTTCGATGCACTCGTACGCATCATGGTGGAGCATGATATGCGCTTTGTCCGCAAACTATATCTAAAGGCGCAAATGCCTGAATAGATTCTTCTCATTGTTGAATCATCTGTCACGAAAGCTTTATGTTGGATAAGCAAGCAAAAATATATATTGCCGGCCACCATGGATTGGTAGGTTCTGCCATTTGGCATAACCTCGAGAAGCGTGGCTATTGCAACCTCGTTGGGCGCTCCCATGCGGAACTTGACCTCACCGACCAGAATGCCGTGGCAGCGTTCTTCGATGCCGAAAGACCAGATGCGGTCGTGTTGGCAGCGGCATTTGTTGGTGGCATTATGGCCAATTCGCTCTATCGTGCCGATTTCATCATGCAAAACCTGAAGATTCAATGCAACGTCATTGACAATGCCTACCGCCACAAAGTGCGGAAATTGCTTTTCCTCGGCTCCACTTGCATCTACCCAAAGGATGCACCTCAGCCTATCAAGGAGGAGGCATTGCTCACCTCACCGCTTGAATACACCAATGAGGAGTATGCCATTGCAAAGATTGCGGGCCTGAAGATGTGTGAGAGTTATAATCTCCAGTATGGAACCAATTACATAGCCGTGATGCCCACCAATCTCTATGGACCCAACGACAATTTCCATTTGGAGAACAGCCATGTACTTCCGGCGATGATGCGCAAAATCTATTTGGCCAAGTGTTTGTCCGAGAACGATTGGGGAGCAGTTCGTCATGATTTGGAGAAGCGGCCAGTTAATCCGCCCACGGCGTTAGCCCGTCGGGTAGGTGAGGGCAATGTCGATGGACATGACACCGAAGAACGTATCCTTCAAACCCTCCTTTTCTTTGGCATAGAGCAAGACAAAGTTACCTTGTGGGGTGACGGCAGTCCACTCCGCGAATTTCTATGGAGTGAGGACATGGCCGATGCGAGTGTCCATATTCTGCTGAATGTTGATTTCAAGGATATCATAGGAATAGACAAGTACTCCAGCGTCTTCTATGGGGTGCATGCGGATGGAGCAATCAATCGTAATAACTCCGAGGGTAGGGGAGGCGCCATTCCTGAGTTAGGGGAGATTCGCAACTGCCATATCAACATCGGAACGGGCAAGGAGCTGACCATCTGCGCCTTGTCAGAGCTGGTGGCCAGCACCTTGGGATATAAGGGAAAGATAGTCTGGGACACGCAGAAGCCAAATGGCACTCCGCGAAAATTAACCGATGTCTCTAAACTTCATCGTCTTGGATGGCATCACCGGGTGGACATTGCTGACGGTATCAGCCGGCTCTATGACTGGTATAGCCATGCTTAAATGGCGTTTCTGGCCATCTAAAGGTCTCTTTAGGCAGACATCCGTGAGGAAAGGGGACAATTAGCCCTCGCCTCGTTCCTGCCATTCTACCTTGACAATCTCGTTGCGAAGCACATACCATAGATACCCCATGACATTTTGATGACCCAAATTTTGAAGTAGCTTCATATAGTTTCTCACTTGCAAGATGTGCTCTGGGCGAGGTTTTGCAAACTTATAATCGACGATGATGGTTCGCTTCCCATCGCTCATGACCCGGTCTGGTCGCAGCTCCTCTGTTACATCGTTGATGGGATTGTATTTGAGGATGGAACATTCGTTGTATAATTTCCAGCCAGGGCGAAACCACTCGGCTATGGTAGGATTAGCAAGGGAAGTCTCCACCTGGCGTTGAAGTTGGGCAATTAGCTTCTTGTCGGTAATGATTCCGTCCGTTTCCAACTGCTTGAGGTGGGGAATAATATCCTCCTTGGTGCGAATGGTGGAAAAGAGTTGATGGAGGATGGTGCCCATCTTGATATAGGATGTAGCACTGTCCGACTCCTCTCCTTTAACAAATTCCTCACTTTTGTTGCTTTGTCGGAAACTTACTGGTGTCTTGTAACTATCAATTTTGACTGCCAACGTCTTAGAGGCTGCCTCAAAAGGATTTTCATGATGATGATCTTTCTTTTCCTGCTTGCTCTCTTCGCTTTCCAGCTTTCCGTAAATCAGCTGCAAAGGTGCCTTTGTGTCGTCTTCTCCAAGAATTGTACACCCTGCTCCAAGGTCGGTTGCTACTTTGCTAAGACACTGTTCTATTCCTTGACTTCGGTTGCTGGTCAATCCTGTAAATTTTTTCTTTTGACTGTCTGACATTCGTTTTCCCGTGACGAAAAGCCGTTTCCCAGCACGGGTAAAAGCCACATAGAGGAGGTTCAGGTTATCGACGATGTTCTGAAAGTGCTCCTCTCGGTAGTCCTCCTCGTAAACGGTATCGAGCAAATTGCTCCTGCCGAAATTGACAGGCGTGATGGGAAGCACGTCAAAGGGCTTTTGACGTTTGCCCTTCTCACACCACAGCGTGTATCCTTTCTCCAATGCCCAGTCGCAAAACGGGATGATAACATTGTCAAACTCCAGTCCTTTACTCTTATGAATGGTCATGATCCGCACACCATCCACCTCATCGCTCTGGATAGTTTGCTGCGCAATCGCATTGTCCCATTCTTCCAGAAAATCATCGATGTCGGCCGGGCGGTCACGCAGATAGTCGTTCAGCTTGTCATAGAAAAGGCACACATAAGCACTTTGGTCCTTGAGCAAGTCAAGCTGGAAAAGGGCATAGAGAGAGTTGACAAGGTCAATCAGCGGGAGATTGCGCAATGTCATGGCATTTTTCACGTACTGTTCGGGTAGCAGATGGTCAAGCCATTTTCGGGTGTTCTCATCATTTATGTGCACTTTACCCTTGTTGTCTGTAGCTGCAGCACCGCATTCTTCATCAGGGATGAGTAGACTACTCAGAGGAGACGCCTCTCCAAGCACGTCATTGCGGTAATTCTTTACCAGAGCAGCACGTGTCAAGTTGTCCTCTGGGTGGGCAAGTAGGCGCAAGGACATCACCAACACATTGACGGCAAGGGAGGCGTCGAGACGGAAAGCCTCGTCGGAGACGATTCGTACTGTTTGGCCAAACCTTTCAACAAAGTAGTCGGCAATAAGTTGCACGGGCGACTTGCTGCGCACCAGAATGGCTATGTCTTTCTGTTGCACACCATTTTTGAGCAAGCGGCTAATGGTATCGGCCAGTTGTGAGAGGATGTTTGCCCGATAGTCCTTCGATGGGAGCAGGGACACCTCAACATATCCCTTCCCACTTCCCTTAGCACTTTTCTGCCGAACGTCATCATAGGCCTGAACCAACTGGGAGGCTTGTGGACATTGGTCTGCTTTAAGCTCCTCTACGGTTTCCTCAACGAGTCGGGTAAAAATGGCATTGTTAAACTGGATGATGCGTTCCCATGAGCGGTAATTCGTGTCCAGTGCCTTTTCACATACCGCATTTTGTCCAAAGGATTTCGAAAGGTTGCTGAGCAGCCTCCAGTCGCCTTGCCTCCATCGGTATATGCTCTGCTTCACGTCACCGACGATGAGGTTGTGCGCCCCCTCCTGGGCCATACAGTTGTCCAGCAGCACCTTGAAGTTGCGCCATTGTATTTGGCTGGTGTCTTGAAACTCGTCAATCATGATATGCCGCAGTTGCACACCCAATTTTTCGTATATAAAAGGGGTGTCCGAACCGCTGATCATCCCGTGGAGTAATCCCTGAGTGTCGCTGAGCATGAAGCGATTGGCGTTTCTGTTGCTCTCCTCCACAGCCTTGGCAATGGCATTGAGCAGTCGCAGTTCGCTCAAGTGCGACAGCGTCTGCACACATGAGTTGTACTCGTGCCAGTTTTCCTCCCGCTGCTTTTCCATTTGCTGAAGCAGCTTCAGCCCACCATTGGCCGCCATGTCCTTGATGACATTTTTGTCTGCTTGGCTGCATTTGGAGGCTGTCCAACCATCTTCACCCTCCAGGGCTTTCTTCACGCTGGCGGGAGTAGGCAGGTTGTCCAGTCCGCCTTTACTCCTCTTGATGATGTAGGTATAGAGGCCACGCCGAAAAAGTGAAGTGTTGTCAACGTGGTGTTGGCGGATCATGGCCGACAACTCTTGAGCCGGGTCAATCATCTGTTTGCGGAGCTGATTGCGCTTCTCACGAAGGAGAGCAGTGTAGCGTGGGAAAAGGCGTCCGTTTTCCGAAGCAAGAAGGTCATTGAGCTCCTGTTCGTGCTCTTTGTAGAAATCCTTGAAGATATTCAGACCAAACTTCTTGATTGCTCCGATGACATTCCAACTTTGGTCTTCCTCAATGTTCTGATTGATATAGTCGCGTACCCAGCCAAGCACCTCAGGCTGATTGCCCAAGTTTTCTATCATCTCATCGACGGCCTTGCTCTCCACTTCTTTGTCGTTCAGGTCCACCCTAAGATTGGCCGTCAGGTCGAGTTCGTGCGCCAGGTTGCGGAGAACACTTTGGAAAAACGCATCGATGGTCTGCACGCGAAAGAAATTGTAATGGTGGGTGAGCAGAGAAAGGGCAGTGCGTGCATTGGCTCTCACTGCCTGCTCAGACAATCCAGTGTTTTCGAGCACCTTCTTCATATAGCCTTCAGAGCTGGACAGGCTGTGGGCAATGCCATAGAGCTGTGAAAGAATGCGGAGTTTCATTTCCTGCGTGGCCTTGTTGGTAAAGGTCACAGCAAGGATGTGCCGGTAGTTTTCAGGGTTGCTTACCAGGAGGGATATGTATTCTACGGCAAGGGTAAAGGTCTTTCCAGAACCTGCCGAAGCCTTATAAACGGTCAGTGGTTGGTGTGTGGACGTGGTGATGGTCATTGTTGTAACGTTCTGTTTTTACTAATCACTCTGCTGGGTGGTCGTTTCCAGCAGCATAAATGGCGAAAAGACAAAAATGTGAGAAGGTGAAATGCCCGTCTATGGGGTTAAGACTTTTTGGGGTTTGAGGCCCACGTCAATGAGCATTCTGTCATAGTATTCTGCCTTTTTCTCCGTCGCCATGGGATAGGCACGGCTGCTGCTGGGCATGCGGTAAAGCCGAAGCGTGCGCTGCTCGAAGCAGAACTCGCGGTATTCGCCCATGCGCATGCCCTTGGTGTCAATGCCATAATGGCGCGTGAAGAGCGTTGTGGCCAACTGTCCGGCTGTCACCACGGCTTGACAGCAAGGCAACGCGCGGAGCATTCCGTCGAGGTCAGTGCTTTCTATCACCTCCAGGTCTTTGTCAGACGCAGTCCCTGTGGTGCGTCGGATGCGCAGGCAGGTGTCAAACAGGGCAATACCCGTCTCGGCAAGAAAACTTTTCAGCTCTTCAAGGCGGTAGGTCTTTTGCGCTTGGCAGACGAAATGTTGTTTGTCGCCAAAGTAGATGAGTCCGAAGATTCGCCACATGTCATTCATGAAATTGGGATAATACCATGGCATGCACCATCGCTTTGGCGAAGGGGGAAAGGTGCCGAGCATCAGCAGCTGGGCATTTTTAGGCATAAATGGCTCGAACGGATGGGTTTCTATTTCTCTTTCTTTCATGCGGGCGTAGCAATTAGTGCCCCTGCTGTCGGGTGCTTGCAAGACACGACATCGGTGGGCATAGGGCGGTTGGACTGTGCTGTCATCCTTACATCAGTGTATGTTGCGGAGGGATGTTGAGCAAAAATTATGGTGCAAATATCGGTATTTTTTTTGGAAGAAGGGTGGAAAAACAGAAAAAAAGCTAAGATAAAAATAGAAAAGATTTGGTGGGAAGGCTGAAAATTTGTAACTTTGCAATCTGTATTGTGCACCCTGCTGATGAGGGCAGAGACACATTACGGGCTTAAAAACGAAAAAATAACAATTTAAAAGAAATGAAAAAAGGTATTCATCCCGAAAACTATCGCCCCGTCGTATTCAAAGATATGTCCAACGGCGATATGTTCCTTACAAAGTCCACCTGCAAGACAACAGATACAGTGGAGTTTGAAGGCGAAACTTATCCGGTGGTAAAAGTCGAAATTTCGAGCAGCTCCCACCCATTCTACACCGGTAAGAACAAGCTCGTTGACACTGCGGGTCGTGTTGATCGCTTCATGAACCGCTACAGCAAGCTCAAGAAGTAATCAGCAATACCTCTAATGAAATAATGTGCGGTAGGATGTAGTTGCATATACATCTTGCCGCACATTTTGTTTTATCCCTCGTTGAGGCGATGCGAAACAGGCTGAATCGCATTGCCAAACGGCCTCTATTGCAACGCAATAGAGGCCGTTTGGCTTAATGATTCAGCCCAAATTACACCGTGAAAGGGCCTATTTTGCAACGCGTCCTTGCACTGGCATAGCAAAATAACCGCTTTCTGATGGTGCGTTCCTTAGTTGCGAATGACTTCCTGGGTAGACAGCTGCTTGTTATACCCACGGTATGGACAGCTCGTTAATCTTTTTTCTGGAATAAATAGGGGGAATTCGTAGGATATTCCAAATCTTATTGCTACTTTTGTAGGGTCATACCTTGGATGGCGGGCAATGCGATGCCGGCCATAATCCGGGGAGGTGACTATTCTTATGAAATGACGTTTGCTAACGTTTGCTTCTGATAAACTGAAACTTAGGAACTTTCAAGTAACACTCAGATGTAGATGGCGGTGGACGTCTACTATACGTGTGTATCTATGCACGACACAAGTGCACCCTTTCGTTTAGAAAGGGAGTGCCTTGTGTTTCATACATATATACGGCGTTGGCGTAGGCGTGTCTCTTGCTTCTGTCCTTGGTGTTATGGGTTTCCTAAGACCTCAGTTTTCAAGGACATTCAAGGAGCAGAACCCCTACGCCAATTTCTTTTAGAATACGTACCAATCCATTCATATTACTTTGTCTGCTTCTTAGGGGGGAGCGGAAGTCTGAACGCCTAATGGTTGTAATGACGAATTTCTGATTCAGCATTTTTCCGTGTAAGCGTGTCCGACCCATTACTAATATTTATGAACAAATACGACCTTGCAAAGAAGATAAGTGAACTGAAAGGATTGACCAACGAGGAGAAGTCGGAGCTACTGAAGCTGCTTCACACACAGAAGAAGTATGGGCTTGTGTGGGAGGATAAGCCTGAAGAGATTGAGATGCGGCTGCAAGACGAGTTGCCTGTGCTCGAGGAAGTAAAAGAACGTGCCATCATTAGCGACGAAGCCGCCGCCCCTAACCATATCCTTATAGAGGGAGATAACCTCGAAGCCCTTACCGCCCTCAGTTATACCCATGCTGGAAAAATCGATGTGATTTATATTGATCCGCCGTATAACACAGGCAACAAAGATTTTGTCTATAACGATTCTTTCGTTGACCGAGAGGATGGCTACCGTCATTCTAAATGGCTGTCGTTTATGAAC
>DLLX01000084.1:38573-38710 GCA_002479145.1 Prevotella sp. UBA7551
TATTTCGATTGATGATAATGAGCAGGCGCAGCTGAAATTGCTTTGCGATGAGATATTTGGAGAACGAAATTTTACTGGCAGCATAATTTGGTTTAAGAAAAGAAAAGGTTCTTTTCTTTCAAATAAATTGGTCTCAT
>DLLX01000077.1:0-868 GCA_002479145.1 Prevotella sp. UBA7551
GTTTAAAAATTATAGAAAAATAAATTAAAAATTCCGAGTTTTTAATTTAAAAATTTTTCTCTTTCCAATGGGATGGCTACACGACGGGGTGGCTATCGCCGCACAAGAGCAATCCTATCCCTTGGCCAACGCGCCTGTTTTAGAAATGTTAATGTCCAATTGCCGCCATCATTCCAAGACATACTTAATGACCAGTTAGGGGTAAAAAAATGGCCGTCCGGAACGACCTTGTGCGGGAATCAGGTGGCAGAAAGATAGCGTGGCGGCACACTCATCTTACTTTTTGTTCGCCCAAATTACGGGAAATAGTTACTGTATTACGCGTTTTCGCAATCCAAAAAGCAAGCGTATTCACATTATAGTCCTAAAAAAGGCTAATTTTGCCAACGAATATTAATCGTAAAATCCATAATTTAGAAAACGAAAAGTCAACACGTATGGTAAAAAAATTACTCCTTACTGCTGCCATTGCAGCTGTCGCCTCGGCCGCATTCCCTCAGGGAAAGGCCATCCGCCCCAGCCAGCAGGCCAACAAGGCCGCACAAAAGTCGGTCTATTACCTCAAGCCGGCGGGCGTTCCCTTCGAGGCTACGGCCAAGAACGGCAACATTACCGGCACGACCTACCTCTATGTACCGGGCTACTACGAGGTCAAGTTTGAGCCGGTGGCCCCGCAGGGCGGCGAAATCTTCTGGCACCAGAACCTCTACGACATGTACGGCACATGCACTTCCTACGACCGCACGGGCAAGGAGAGCTTCCTTTACTCCAGCGACAACGACGGCAACTTCTACCTGAAGTGCCGCATGAACTCCGCCAACGCGCTGCCGACCATCGTCTGCGGCACGGACAGCTTCACCCTTTCGGG
>DLLX01000077.1:914-3393 GCA_002479145.1 Prevotella sp. UBA7551
CCCCGCCGTGATGTACTGGTATCCGCAGCTGAAGAGCGGGACGCTTGACGAGCGCGAAAAGTACATCCGGCCGCTGCAATTCGTCGATGACAAGGTGAACACCTACTACCTTGGCGGGATGAACAACGGCTACTTGCTGGGCTCGGGCACCGTGACGGAGAACAATTATCAGGCGTATGGCGTGCAGCAGGTGATCGAAAAGCCGGTCGCTCCGCTGTGGGTGGAGGACATTTTCCTCCCGGCTCTCTCCAAGACCAACGTGCCCATCCCTGCCGACAAGCAGCTGAAGATGACCGTCACCAACGTGAAAGAGGGCGACGACGGACTGAAGCTGCCGGGCATCGAGGTGATTGCCGAGCTCTACTGCACACTGGCAGACCTCGAAGAGCAGGGCACACTCACCGACGACGAGACCGGACAGAAGTACTACATGAACGCCTGCGTGTTCAAGAGTGAGGACGGCGGCTTCCTCGTCGACGACGAGTTTGCCATCGTCATCACCGGCCTGGAGCAGGAAGGTGTCGACGTTGGCTTCACGGGAAGTGAGATACCCTATTATAATAAGGTAATGCAACCAGCCAACTCCATCCTCTCCGTGGGCGGCGTTGTGGGTTCTGCCAACATCTATTCCGACAATCGCATCGCGCTGGGCGTGTCGTTGAGCGCCAAGTTTGACTACGCCAACGGCTACGTTGACTACTCCACCGAGGGCGACAACAACTACAACTACGGCATCGTACAGATAGACAACGACGGCCGCAAGGGCACGACCATCGCCAATCCCAACCTCACTTTCGAGGGCGCGGTGGTGCAAATCAACGGCGACTGGTATGACGACAAGGGCAATGAGCAGTACTCGCTCTCTGGCATGGAGCCTTGGGTGAAGAGCTACAAAGTCGATGACGAGAGCTATAAATATGCCGGTCTGACCGTCATCTCCTTCATCTGCGACCCGCTTCCCGAGGGGGTGGCCGGACGTGGCTGCGACGTTCTGATCCACGGAAAGGGCGTAACCTCCAACCAGCCCATCACCATCATCCAGGGAGATGCCACGGGAATCAAGGACGCCAAGGGCGAAACGACAGTCGACGAGGACGCACCGATGTACAATACCGCCGGACAGCAGGTCGGTAAGGACTACAAAGGCATCGTCATCCAGAACGGCGCAAAGCGCGTGAACAAGTAATCACCCCTCTGACGGGTGAGACATCAGCACGCCGTTCCCCCCACATGGTGTTGCCACTCAGGGGGAACGGTGTGACAAGTAAGCATTTATTAATATCCCAAACAACTGATATTTTTTCCTATGAACAAAAAAATTCAAGCATGGCTTCTCGGTGGTTTCATCGCCACGGTGGGCCTTCCGCTGACGGCAACGGCACAGACCGCGTCGTCGAGCGACCCCATCACCATCACCGAAAACTCTCCTTATACGGAGAACTGGGGTGGCGTGAGCGGACTTCTCACCACCAAGGTGTGGACCGTCGAGGACAAGAACAACGACAAGTACACCTGGGAGGACCTCGGAACGGGTACTCCTGCCTATAACGGAGCATCGGCAACATCTACCGCCGACGACTGGTTGGTGTCGCCTCCCCTCCACCTCACCGCCGGCACGGCATACACCTTGGAGACCGGTGGGTTCTGTGGTGTATTCAGTGGAAGCGCACAACGCCTCGAAGTGGCGTTTGGCGAGGGCGACGACCCGACGACCTACACCCAGGTGGTAGCCCCTATGGCCATCACAGGCTACACCCTTTCTACGGGCGCCACGCCGGTGAAGGGCGTCTTCACACCCACCACAACGGGCAACTACCGCATCGGTTTCCACGCCATCAGTGAGCAGCCGGGCTACCTTCTGCTCTCTTCCGTCCGCGTAAGCGTGACCGCCGCCACGGCCGGAACACCCGTGAAAATCAGCGATCTCACCCTGACCGCCGGCGAGAATGCCGAGGAAAAGGTGACCGTAGCGTTTACCGCGCCGACCAAGGACATCACCGGACGTGACCTTACGTCCCTGACGAGCTGCACCATCTACCGCGACGACAGCACCCTCCCAGTACACACCATCTCCAATCCTACCCCGGGACAGAAGCTGGAGTGGACGGACGAGAACGTGGAACAGGGCAATCACACCTACGCTGTCTACTCCACGGTTGGCGATTTGCGCTCGGAGAAGGCCGAAGCCAGCGTCTATGTGGGCGGAGAAGATACTCCCGGCGTTTCCGACAAGGTGGAAGTGTACGACCATCTCGACGGAACCATCACCCTGAAGTGGAATGCCGTGACCACAGGTGCCAACGGAGGCTACATCAATGCATCCAAAGTGAAGTACGCTATCTTCGAGGGTGTGTATCAAGAGGCTATCGTTGACAACCTCACCGACTTGGAATATACCTTCACCGACATTCCTCTCACGGGCAGCCAAGGCTACAAGTACTATCAGGTGGTGGCTTACTTCGATGAGGAGCACATCGGC
>DLLX01000077.1:3431-10542 GCA_002479145.1 Prevotella sp. UBA7551
CGGCCTTTGCAGAGCCTTTCTTCTACGGCGAGCCGTACACTTTCCCGTTCCATGAGTCTTGGCCGTACGGCAAATGGGAGAATGGTCCGTGGTCGGCAAGCTACAATGACACGAAGACGCACTTCAAATTATCGTCCACCTCAGCCGACGATGACGAAGGATCCCTGATGTTCACCCCGGCAAAGGGGGGCGACCAGGCTTCGATTGTGGGTCCGAAGATGGCCATGGGCCGCGCCACCAACCCGCGCATCTCATTCCAATACTACGCTTATCCGGGCAGCCAGAGCAAGATTCAGGTCTATCTTGACGTGAACGGACAGAAGATGAAGCTCGCCGCTGAGGTGGATTACAGCACCCTCGAGGGCAAGCCGGGATGGCGAACGGTGAACGTTGACTGCGCCGATGAGGAGTTTAAGAAGGAGAATGGCTACGGAAGAATCTACATTCACGCCATCTCTGACGGTGAGAACATCATGCTCGACGACTTCAAAGTCAACGATGCCATCGACTATAACGTAGTGACCAGCATGACCGCGCCGCTCCATGCACAGGGCGGAGAGCCGGCAAAGGCTACCATCAGCGTCCGCAATATCGGACTGGAGGATGCCAAGGACTTCACCGTGAAGCTGCACACAAGCAACGGCACAACGGTATCTACCGAGAGTGGCACCATTGCGCCGGGTGAAACCAAGGACTATGAGCTGGCTTACACGACGCCTTTCAACGACAAGGAGTTCCAACTCTGGGCAGAAGCCGACTGGGCTGACGATGAATATCCGGAGAACAACGTGACCGAAAAGAAGACGGTCAAGGTCGTGGTCTCCCCCTATCCCGGCGTGAAAGACCTCAAGGCAGCGAAGGAATCAGACGGTATCGCACTCTCCTGGAGTACCCCCGCGCTGGAGAACCAGGTCATCACGGAAGGCTTCGAGACCTACACGGCATTCCTTACCGAAGGTATTGAGCCTTGGATTCTCTATGACGGCGACCAATGCCGCACCAATACGTTCGGCGGTATCACCTTCCCAGGCAACGGAACGGCCTATGCCTACACCGTATTCAACTGCGACGGCACCACACACGGCATGGATGATGCCACGTTGGAGCGCTTCAAGCAGCGTTTCGCCGGCCATAACGGCAGCGATCAGAGCATGATGAGCTTCGGCAATGCGGGCGATGTGTCTACCGGAAACAACGACTGGATCATCTCACCGGAGCTTTCTGGCAAGGCACAGACGGTGACTTTCTACGGCAAAGCACCTCAGTGTGACAACCTGAACTATGGTGCTGAGGACTTCTATGTGGCCTACTCCACCACGGATACGGAGCCTAACCACTTCACAAAGGTGCTCAGTGACCAGTTCAACGACAACATCAACTGGAAGAAAGTGACCGTTTCCCTGCCCGAAGGAGCCAAGTACTTCGCCATTGTCCATACGACAACCGTACCGTCGAACCCCACAGGATATGATCCTTCAGCCATCCTGGTGGACGACATCAGCTTCGAAAGCGCGCCGCTTGAGGTGGTGGGCTACAACGTCTATCGCAACAATGCGCTGGTGGCAAGCAGCAATCAAGTCACCACTACGGCTTACACGGACGCAGAGGGCACCGAGACCGACAGGTATAACGTGGTCGCCTGCTACCGCATTGGCGTGAACTCTGCGCCTTCCAACACCGTTTCGGCTGATCCCACTGGCATCGATGCCGCTGCGATTGAGGCCGCAAATGGCGCCATTGAGGTCTATACCACCGCAGGAACGCGCGTCGGTAACAGCACCGCATCACTCCCCGCAGGCGTCTATATCGTCAAGCAGGGCAGCAAAGTGCAGAAGGTTGCCGTGAAGTAATCGACCATCCCGCACCCTGACCTGACGCTGAAAGGAGGTCAGTATGCCCTTCCCAAAAGGTCAGCGTGCGTCAAAACAACCACCGGCCCGATTGGCAAAGCAAGCCAACCGGGCCGGTTTCGTTGGTCTACGTCCCTTTTCGTCCCTGCGACAACGCCACGTTTGTCACCTCAAGCAAGTCAAGACACTCACGCACAGAGCACCTAACGCCCACCCTATCTTGAGGAATGGGCTGGCAAAATTCAGGAAAAAGCAAGGGAAAAGAAAAGCAATGGGCTGGCCAAAGTCACAAAAAGACAAGGGAATAGAAAAGCTACGGACTGGCCAAAGTCACAAAAAGACAAGGAAATAGAAAAGTAAAACGCCAAGACTTTCGCAAGCCCTGGCGTATACTAAGTAACGTATGTTTAACTAAAAATCCTTCGATTACAAGGACTCCTCGCAGAGTTCCATTGTCATCCTTACCGAATCTGTTAAACCTTTACCTTAATAAAATAACTAAAAACCTAAATCTATTACTACTAACCTAAACAATCTATTAACCTTTTGACACTGCAAAGGTACTGCCTTCAGTTGCTTCCGCCAACAAAACGAGCAAGAAAAATCGCGTAATATGCAATTAATTGACCTGTATCAAGGCTGTGTGCGCGCAAACATTTATTTTTATACGCTCGTACTTGGTTATTTAATTCTTTTCCATTAACTTTGTTCCCCAAAATCAGAGGGACTTATGAAAGTACTGATTATCAACACAAGCGAGCGCACTGGAGGCGCGGCAGTGGCCTCACGGCGGCTGAAAGACGCGCTGAACAACAACGGAGTGAAGGCCAAAATGCTTGTCGCGCACAAGGAATCGGGCGACATCACGGTGGTGGAAATGCCCGGGAAGATACGCCAGCGCATCCATTTCCTGTGGGAACGGTGGTGCATCTTTTGCCACTTACACTTCCATCGCGACCACCTTTTCGAGCTGGACATGGCCAATGCGGGCACGGACATCACCTCGCTCCCGGAGTTTCGGGAGGCGGATATCATCCATCTGGAATGGATAAACCAAGGAATGCTCTCGCTCGGATCGATACGAAAGATACTCCACAGCGGCAAGCCGGTCGTATGGACAATGCACGATCTGTGGCCCGCCACGGGCATTTGCCATGTCACTCTCGGCTGTAAAGCCTACCTCGAAGGCTGCCATCACTGCAAGTACCTGCCCCACCACCACGGCAAGAAAGACGTGGCGACACGCATTTTCAACCGCAAGAAAGCACTTTACCACGGCAGCAACATCCTGTTTGTGGCCTGCAGCAAGTGGCTCGCAGCCCAAGCCAGGCAGAGTGGGCTGCTCTATGGGATGAACGTAGCGTGCATTCCCAACCCCATCGACACCCATATATATAATAGGATGGACAAGCACGAGGCACGGAAGCGGTGTGGTCTGCCCACCGACAAGCGCGTCATACTCTTCGTTTCGCAGCGAGTCACGCTCCAACGCAAAGGTATCGCCTACTTTTCCGAGGCCATCGGCAAGCTGACGGCGCAGCATCCGTCGATGCGGGAGGACACTGTGGTGGCCATTCTGGGCGGGCATGCCGAAGAGATGGCCAGCCTTTTGCCCCTCAACTCCTACCCTTTGGGCTACGTAAGCGACGAACGGCAGATTGTGGAAGTCTACAATGCAGCCGACGTCTTCGTGATTCCGTCGCTCGACGAGAACCTTCCCAACACCATTATGGAGTCAATGGCCTGCGGAGTGCCGTGCGTGGGCTTCCATGTCGGGGGCATTCCCGAGATGATAGAGCACCAGCGCAACGGCTATGTGGCCCAATACCGCGACGCGGACGACCTGGCCAAGGGCATCTGGTGGGTACTTGCCGAGGCCGACTACGCCGCCCTGTCCGACGCTGCCGTCGAGAAGGTGCGCCGCGACTACTCCCAACAGTCGGTCGCCTCGCGCTATATAGAAGTGTACAACCAGGCTTTGACCTATAAAAAGTATGGATTATGAGCATCGTTTTCTCCGTCATTACCATCACATACAACGCCGCCGGCGTATTGCAGCGCACCCTTGACAGCGTCGCCCGGCAGACCTACAAGGACGTGGAGCACATCATTGTCGACGGGGCGTCGAAAGATGACACGGTCGCCATGGCTGAAAAATACCAACAAGCGTCGGACAAGGCAGGGAAGGGTCACCACGTCCGCATCCAGTCCGAGCCGGACAAGGGACTCTATGACGCGATGAACAAAGGGCTTCGGCTGGCCACCGGCGACTACATTGTATACATGAATGCGGGCGATACCTTTGCCGATGCCCGCACTCTGGAGCTGGCCGCACAGGCAGCGGAGACCGTCCAGGACGGCAAGATGCCCGCCGTGCTCTACGGCGACACCGACATCGTCGATGGCGGGGGGCGTTTTCTGCGCCACAGGCGGCTGCACCCGTCAGGCCAACTGACTTGGCGGTCGTTCCGCCACGGCATGCTCGTCTGCCATCAGTCGTTCTACGCCCGCCTCGACTTGGCCCGACAGACCCCCTACGATACCCATTTTCGCTACTCTGCCGATGTGGATTGGTGCATCCGAATCATGAAATTGGCGGCCGAGCAGCACCTTCCGCTCGTCCGCATCCCCGCGGTCACGACCCTATACATGGAGGAAGGGCAGACCACCCTGCACCACAAGGCCTCGCTCCGCGAGCGATTCCGGGTCATGTGCCGCCACTACGGCCTCGTCAGCACGATGGCCATGCACGCCTGGTTCGTCCTAAGAAAGCTGCTCGGGGGAAAGAACTGACCTCCGACTCCACGCAAAACGGCCATGAGACCACCCTCCTTAGGGTTGCCTCATGGCCGTTTTTTATGCCTTCTGTGGTGCTTACTTCTTCTTAGGGAAGCGCCGCGCCCATCCTTCCTCGCTGAAGTCGGGCTCCTCGCCACGCAGCTGGGTGTCGGCATTGCCGCTCATGAGCCGCTTCCAGTCGTCTTTCTTGAAGTGGCGTTCCGCCGGCTGGTCGTTGTACATCGGCACACTTGCGGCACGACGCGACGCCCGCTCGCGGTCAACCTTGCCCCCACGGCGGCCTTTGCCGTCGCGATCGCCCCGCAAAGCCTTGCCCTGGCGCGACGAACGACGCCCGGAATCCTTGCGGTCCTCGCGCGGCGGGCGGCTCTCGTTGGCATCGTTGCAGCGCACCTTGCGCCCTTTATAGACCGTCCCATCGAGGGCACGCATCACCATGGCGGCATCCTCCTGCGGCACTTCGATGTAGCTCTGGCGCGCCAGCAGGTCGATGTGGCCCACTTCCTGACGGCCATGGACGTGCTTATTGACAAACTGCATCACCTCGCCGGGATAGAATCCGTCCATCTTACCGAGATTGATAAACAGCCGCACATATCCTGCCTCGGGCTTTCCGCTCCTGTTGCGCTTGCCCTTGCCTTGGCTGTCGCGCTCCTTGCGTGCGCCCTTCAAGCTGGGCTTCTCTATCTCCGGGGCATCCTTATAGTAGTCGAGGAAGCGTCCGAAGGTCACGGTGACCATCTTTTTGATGATATCTTCCTTGTCGATGTACATAAACTGGCGCTTGATGTCCTCCATATAGGGGGCTATCAGCTCGTCGTCCACATCAGTTTTGAGTATGTCGTCCATCTGCTTATAGAGCTGCTTCTTGCAGATTTCCTCCGGCGTGGGCAGGTCTCCGTCGACAAACTCCTTGCCGATTTCCTTCTCGATGGCGCGTATCTTGGAGCGTTCGCGCGAGTGGATGATGGAGATACTCGTGCCTTTCTTGCCCGCACGCCCCGTGCGTCCGCTCCGGTGGGTGTAGCTTTCTATGTCGTCGGGCAGCCCATAGTTGATGACATGGGTCAGGTCGTCCACGTCCAATCCACGCGCGGCCACGTCGGTCGCCACGAGAATCTGGGTGAGGTGGCTGCGAAACTTCTGCATCGTCAGGTCGCGCTGCTGCTGCGAGAGGTCGCCATGGAGCGACTCTGCGTTGTAGCCATCGCGTATCAGCTTGTCCGCTATCTCCTGTGTCTCGCGCTTGGTGCGGCAGAACACGATGGCGTAAATCTTCGGGTAGTAGTCCACGATGCGCTTCAAGGCAAGGTACTTGTCCTTGGCATTGACCATGTAATAGACGTGATTGACGTTCTCCGCGCCCTCATTGCGGCTGCCCACCACTATTTCCTTGTAGTCGTGGAGGTAGCCTTTGGCCACGCGCTCTATCTCCCGGCTCATCGTTGCCGAGAAAAGCAGCGTGTTGCGGTCCTCGGGAATGCCCTCGAGTATCTCGGTAATGGAGTCCTGAAAACCCATGTTGAGCATCTCGTCGGCCTCGTCGAACACCACGTTGTGGGCGTTGTCCAACTGCGCCTTGCCCCGGTGCATCAAGTCGATCAGCCGGCCCGGTGTGGCGACGATGATTTGCGCGCCATGGCGGAGCGACCGTATCTGCCCCTCTATGCTCGCACCACCATAGACGGGCACGATGTGAATGTGAGGCATGTAGCGCGCAAAGGCGTTGAGATCATCGGCTATCTGCAGGCAAAGCTCGCGCGTAGGCGAGAGCACGATGGCCTGGGTCTCCTTGTTGTCGGGGTCGATGCGCTGGAGCAAGGGGATGCCGAAGGCGGCCGTCTTGCCCGTGCCGGTCTGCGCAAGGGCAATGACATCGTTGCGATTGCCTAAAAGATAGGGGATTACTTCTTCCTGAACGGGCATAGGATTTACGAAGCCCAATTCCTCAATGGCCTTTCTGATAGGTTCAGAAACGCCCAGTTCTTCAAATGTCTTCAATGTATTGTGAATCGAATTATTATCCTGCGGAATGCCCGCCATCCACCAATATGAACCCACTGAAGAACCCTCTTGGATGGCCTCGTTCCGCTAACGGGGTGCAAATTTACTTATTTTCAAATGAATGAGCAAATGTTTTGTCCAATAATTTGACCCCACTCAGCCAGCCGAACCCTCAGAAAATGACTTGACCTGTGCTTCTACCGCCTGAATTTTGCAGCAGGATGGGGAGAGAAAACGGAACAGAAGACGCACCCAACAAGTTGTCATTGTGCTCTTCTGCGCCGTCGCTCACCCACCCCAATGGTACACAACGGACGGAAGGCAACGCAATATGGCGAACCGAAAGCAATGACTTTGCCACCCTTTCCCAGTACAAAGCCTAAGGGAAAGAGGTGGAATCGGACAGATTTTTAATTTAAAAACTCGAAATTTTTAAATTAAAAATTGGAGAAAAATAA
>DLLX01000077.1:10600-10752 GCA_002479145.1 Prevotella sp. UBA7551
CAGCCGAGGAAACCGTAGATTATGTAACACGTTACTAATCAAAAGGTTACACAAGGCGTAACGACAGAGTCCACTTTGGAGTAAGCAGTCGGCAAAGCAGGGCAGCAAGAGGGAATTATAGGGAGAACCTTTCCCGTTTCAAGATAAATGCG
>DLLX01000067.1:0-181 GCA_002479145.1 Prevotella sp. UBA7551
GAAGCAATATATGTTAAATGCCATAATTTCTCGTCCAGCCTACTCATTATTCGTGATTTTTTGCGTACCTTTGCAGCCGCTATCTGGCGTAACCGCTGGCCGTGGAAGAGTCGCGAGCCACGTTGCGTTGGGGCTAAAACAACAAAAAGGTATACAAAGAAATGGATTTAATTAAAGTTGC
>DLLX01000067.1:239-1886 GCA_002479145.1 Prevotella sp. UBA7551
AATCAGTTCCCAGAGTTCCGTGCCGGCGACACAGTGACCGTCGCTTACAAGATCATCGAGGGCAACAAGCAGCGTATTCAGCTCTACCGTGGCGTGGTCATTAAGATTTCAGGCCATGGCGAGAAGAGACGTTTTACCGTTCGCAAGATGTCTGGAACGATTGGCGTGGAGCGTATTTTCCCTCTCGAGTCGCCGAATATCGACTCCATCGAGGTGAACAAGCGCGGCAAGGTGCGTCGTGCCAAGCTGTACTACCTGCGCAAGCTCACGGGTAAGGCCGCCCGCATCAAGGAGAAGCGCACTGCCGTTGCCAAGTAATCCTGGCCAAAGCGCGCACGGTGCGCAAGCAGAAAGAAAAAAAGAAAGGCTCGTTCTCGGGAGAGGGCGAGCCTTTTCTTGTCACAGAGAGGAAACGAAGGAGCGGGGTTGATGCCGAGAGGGCATCCCCGAAGCCACTGTCAACGAATTCAGACAGACTGCGTGTTGACCATGTGCGGAGCACCGCGTCAGTCTTTGTAGTTAAGCGTAGCGTCGTTGGTGCCGTGCAGCGCCTTCTGTAAGTCCTTCCAATTCTGGAACCCTGCGAAAAGCGCAAGGCGGTTGAGGGTGCGTTCCGAGGGTCTCTCCATCCTTGTGGAGGACACCCATTTCCATACTCTGTGGAGGGAACGGGGGGCAAGATGTATGCTCATGGCCTCCAACCGCTTAGACAATCGCTCGAAATCTAAAGGTTTTTCCAACCGGCTTGAGGAGCGATGACCCCAGCCAACGATAAAATCCTTAATCTCTCGTTTCATTTTTCATACATCATAACAACTGCAAAATTACTGTAAAATGCAGACACTGCAAAATAAAAATCCTAAGATTTTCTGTCCGACAAAATTATGCCACAACCAGATTTTTGTGTTTTGCCAACCGCAGGCCAAAAGCTTCTGGCAGCACTCCGGGTACACTCGTCCTGCCTATGCCCCCTTTGAGCTTTCCACCCCGGTGGCTGTCCCCTTCTTCTCTGGCCTGTGACGGCAACAGAAAAGCCGCCCAAGATTTGTCAGGACAGCAGAAATCCTTTATCTTTGCATAAGATAAGCTGCACTCGGCAATCAGAGAGCAAGCTCTCATTGCGCTCGTTTGCATTATCTTTGCATAAGATAAGCTGCACTCGGCAATCTGAGAAGAAGTGCTCATTGCGCTGAATAGCATTATCTGCTACAACAGAAAATCATCAATAACAATAGCCATCATGGAATTTTTGAAGTTTGAGCCGCTGCTGAAGCCAACCATCTGGGGCGGTGACAAGATTATCCCGTTCAAGCATCTCAACGAGCACATCGACCAAGTGGGCGAGAGCTGGGAAGTGTCTGGAGTGGAAGGCAGCGAGACCATCGTCGCCAACGGCGAGTATAAGGGCTGGAAGCTCAACGACGTACTGGCAGAACAGAAGGAGCGTCTTGTCGGAAAAGACAACTACGAGCGGTACGGAAACCTCTTCCCCTTGCTCATCAAGTTTATCGACGCGCGCCAACAACTGTCCATTCAGGTACACCCCAACGACGAGCAGGCGCGGGAAAAGGGTTTCCCAAGGGGGAAAACCGAGATGTGGTATGTGATGAAGAGTGACCCGAAGGCATCGCTCCGCAGTGGTTTGAA
>DLLX01000067.1:1957-9191 GCA_002479145.1 Prevotella sp. UBA7551
TTGGCGGAGTATCCGGTCAAGGAGGGCGACGTTTTCTTCCTTCCTGCCGGCCGCATTCACAGCATCGGAGCGGGTTGTTTCTTGGCAGAAATCCAGGAGACGAGCGACGTAACCTACCGTATCTACGACTTCAAGCGCAAGGATAAGGATGGCAACTACCGCCAGTTGCACACCAAGGAGGCCGCATCGTGCATCGACTACACCGTGCAGGACGATTACCGCACACACTACAAGGCGGCAAAGAACCAGGGTGTGGAGGTGATTCACTGTCAATACTTCACCACCTCGGTCTATGACATCGACGAGCCGATGCTCATTGACTACACCGACCTCGACAGTTTTGTCATCCTTATCGCCACCGAAGGTGAGGGAACGGTGCAGGTGGACGGCGGCGAGACTACCTCTTTGGCTGCCGGAGAGAGCATCCTGATTCCAGCTACGGCCAAGGAAGTGATGGTCAAAGGGAAGGTGAAGTTTCTGGAAACCTATGCTTAGCATCGTCCCTGGCAGACCATAAGCCTACCCTGCCGGCACAAACGGGCCATAAAAACAGAAGTGGACAGTCTGCAACGACTGTCCACTTCTGTTATGTTTTGCTTTTACTACAACGCCTAAAGCGGCTTTTCACGCTCCAAAGGCCACAAGCTCAACGCCGCGACTTCCACTTCATTGCCGCCGCTTTGGATGGGAAAAACACGCCCTGCAAATCCATATCGCCCGCATACCGGATGGCATCACGGCTGGAAGAGAGTACCGAAAAGCCTGCTTCCCCGTTGTCGAACACGTCAATATCGACTTCATAGGAGTCGAGACGGTAACGGCAAGTCGCCTTGATGCGCACATGTCCGTCCTTTGCAAGGGTCTGCTGGTAGCTGTCCAAGGGTGCGATGAAGAACATTCCCGGTCCTTTGCCGGGGTCAGGCATGTAAACCTGACCGAAATAGGGCAGGAAAAATCCGATGGAATCGCGTCCAATCTCTATTCCCCAGTCCTCATTGAGCCGCACACCAGGCGCACGTTGCGGATACATATAGTCGGCGAAGATGCGGTATTTGCGCTGTTCAAGCCGCTGGCGCACGACATTTGCCGTCACACGCTGCTGCTCCTGCTTGTCGAGTTGGCGACCTTCGGAGTCGAAAACCGTCATCGTACCACATGAAGCAAGCAGAAACACCATGATTGCAAAAGTCAATAATCGTTTCATATTCGTTCCTTTCATTATTATATATAGAGGGGAAGTGCGTAAGAAAGGATAACATCCCGGCTCTCCGCCACCCCTCTTCATCATTCATTCCCAATGGCTTCCACCCTGGGAGCAGCCACCTTGTCAATCTTTGGAGCGGCAGTGGAGGGCTGTGGGGGCGAAGTGGGCGTGGGAACAGTCTGCGAAGGCTGCGCTCCCATCTCCTCTACGGCCGCCACATCCTTGCCCGTGGCAGGCGAAGGCGTCAGTTCCTTGCGCTCTTTCGCCCGCTCCGCGCGTGCCTTCTCGGCTTTATCGCGGTTCGCACGCAGTGCAGAGTCCGACTTTTCGCTCTTGGTCACGTCGCCCCAGAGGTAGTTTCCCAGCACGTCGAGCGTATCATAGACCGACTTGGCCTGCCCCGGCGCCGCCTCATCCGCCATCCCCGGATCGGCCATGCCGCCGTCATCGTCGCTCATCAGGTGGAGGAGCACTCCGCATAGCAGCACCATCGCAGCCAAAGCGAGCGCCACGCGCAGCACCTTGGAGACCAGACGCCCGCGCGAAGTACTTTTGTTGGGTCGTGTCATTGCTTCAAATTACTTTTCTTGCAAAAGTAAATGAATTTTGAAGAAGCACAAAACATTTCAGCTCTTTTTTCCGTTTTCCTTCAACGAATGCACGCCTTTTCAGCGCAGAAGTACTACCTTTGTCCCCCGATTATGTACACACCAGTTTACAACAAGCGCCGTGTACTGAAGTTTACACAGTTCAACAACCGCGGATACTCCCTTTTCAGCGTCTTGGGAAAGGAGGTCATCATCGGCGTTCTGAGCGTTGCGACACTCCGTTCGGCCGATGCCGTGGCGCAAAACGTGTCCTCCACCACCCTGCCCGACACCACTTGGCAGCGCAATGTGGAGATGAATGAGGTAAACATTACCGGAACAAGGGCGCCGCTGGACACACGCCAGCAAGCGAGAATGGTAACTGTACTGCGCCGCAGCGACATAGCGGCTGCGCCGGTACAAAGTGTTAACGACCTGTTGAAGTACGCCACGGGAGTCGATGTGCGGCAGAAAGGCCCGCTGGGGGCACTCACCGACGTGAGCATCCGCGGCGGAAACAGTGAGCAAATCGCCATATTGCTCAACGGCATCAACATCTGCGACCCCCAGACGGGCCACAACGCGATGGATTTGCCCGTGAGCGTGGATGAGATTGAGCGCATAGAGGTGCTCGAAGGGCCCGCGGCACGCGTCTATGGCACCTCGTCGCTGCTGGGCGCAATCAATATCGTCACACGGATTCCGCAGAAAAGCAGTGCCACCGTGCGTGCCGAGGGCGGCAGCTACGGCTACATGGCCACAAGCGCACGCGGAAATGTCAGCTCAGAGAGTTGGGGCAACCAGCTGTCGGCGTCGTATCTGTGCAGCGATGGATACCTGCGAAGCAAGGAAGGAGCACTCAACAGCGACTACCGCACGGGGAAAGCATTCTACCAGGGACGATATGACGACCCTAACGTGGCCTTGCGATGGCAAGCGGGGCTGACATCGAAGGACTATGGGTCCAATACTTACTACAGTGCCCGATACGATAATCAGTTTGAGCACACCTTCAAGACCTTTCTTTCGCTGCAAGGCGAGAACCAGAGCGGGCCAGTCCACTTCCGCCCATCCATCTACTGGAATCATCAAGAAGACCGTTTCGAGCTGGTCCGCGGCAGCGAAAGCCAAGTTCCCTACAACTATCACCGCACCGAGGTGTTCGGACTCAACCTCAACGCCTACTTCGACTGGACGCTGGGGCGCACGGCTTTTGGGGCAGAAGCGCGCAACGAGGACATCATCAGCACCAACCTGGGCGACCCTCTCGAGAGAAAACACGCCATCAACGGAACGGACAGGTTCTACACCAACGGCCTGAACCGCACCAATCTACAGTTTTTTTTAGAACATAATGTCACACTCGGCAGGCTGTTTGTGTCGGCAGGGCTTACAGCAGTGAAGAACTCGCAAGCCGACATGGACTGGAAGGTGTATCCTGGTGTCGACATGAGCGTCCGCTTGAACCGCCATTGGCAGGCATTGGCGAGCTACAACGCCTCGCTGCGCATGCCTTCGTTCACGGAACTGTACTACTCCGTCGGCGGACACAAGGCCGACAGTCACCTGAAACCAGAGGAACTGAGCGCCATCGAGGCTGGACTGCGCTACACGGGGCAAGCCATCGACGCCAAGGCAAGCGCATTCTACAACCGGCACCGCAACCTTATCGACTGGATCAGCGACGGTGAGACCGACGAGACGGGTAGCACGGTGTGGAAAAGCGTGAACTTCGGCCACGTCAATGCGCTCGGATTGCAGCTTTTCCTGCAAGCCAACATGCTGCGGCTGCTGCCCGGTCAGCGCGTCGTGGAGCGGCTATCGGTGGGCTACACCTGGCTGAACCAGCGCGAGGAGGTGCCCGAAAGCATCGTGAGCCAATACGCCCTGGAGTACTTGAAGAACAAGTTCTCGGCACAGACCGACCTACGCATAATGCCGAAACTTACTCTCCGTCTGGCCTACCGACTGCAACACCGCATGGGAAGCTACCTCGACACCAGCAACCAGCGGCACCACTACGCCTCCTATGGGGTGCTCGACGCACGACTACAATGGTCGGAAACAAGATGGAACGCGTACTTGGAAAGCAACAACCTGCTGAACAAAAAGTACCGCGACTATGGCAACGTGCCGCAACCCGGCATTTGGACGGTGGCAGGAGTGGCTTTCCTGATTTTATAGACGCCACAGACTGACACTCCATGGAGTGCCCAACGCATAGAAAGAACTTGTCTTTTCGGTCGCTTCCCGGCCCTTCCTGCTTGGCACAATAGATCCGAGCCCATCGGAAAACGACCGGAAAGACAAGTGCTTTTTACAGGATTTACCGAAATCAGTTATAAAGTAAATCGTTCAAATAAGAGTCTCTAAAACTGCTGCAAGTGTTAAAAATATAAACATTAACAAAGATTAGCATTTTTCGGGGGGGGTAATGAGATTAATTATTAATTTTGCGATTGCAAAACATAGTAGTTAGAAGATAACATGCTATGTCGGGGGATTACACCACATTTGCAATTCGGCTGTCGTTGATGGCTGAAAGTGGTGGGACGGCTCTTCCTCCTTTAAACAACATAGTTCGCTGCGTCCCGTCTTGCAGCATTGCAAAATTTGTGCCTCAAGGTGCAGAGCAGACGAACTATGGAGGTTTTACATCTACTGTTACAATCTATTTTCGCTTGCCAGCACTAAAAGAAACTAATACATTTAAGGTATGAGCAAAGAATATTACAAGAAACTCATCATTGACCTACGTGCTCGTGTAGCAAAGGAGCGCGAAGCAAAGAAGAAAGACAATGCCCATTATGCCGCATTGGTCAAGAGTAGTTCATCAACTTCTTCGAAGGCGTACTATCGCAAGGCGAAGGTAGACCGTGCTGCAAGTCATGACCGACAAATTGAGTCTTTGAAACGCCAGATCGAGTCGGCCAAAGCCTCTCTGAAGAGAGAAAGATAGGCAACGTCGGTTTGTTTGAATACTTCTAATAAAAATTACAAACTTTAAAACTATGCAAAACAAAATTCGAGTACACGGAAAAGCCCAGAACCGTACAGCCTTAGGGATTGTAAACGCCTATCTCGTTCTTTTTCCTAAAGCAACACTTGAAGACTTGAAGCAGGCTTTCCCAGACAGTTTGAATCCCGATTCGGGTGTTAAGGTCAATTTCGTGGATATGAAGAAGGTTGATTCTGTTAATACGGAGAACTGGAATGGTTTTTTCACTGCCGAGGACGAAGTACTTCATCTTGCGGATGGCACGACAGTAGCTGTTGTTAAGATGTGGACAAAGACGAGTTTTGAACGTCTTGTCAACCAAGCTGCGAAGTACGGCATTGAGATTGCTTCCTTCGAACAAGCGGAAAAAGGAATAGGCAGGAAAGGCGGCTTTACATTGGAGTATATTAATGGATGGACACCAGAACCAGAGTTTGAGGCGCCGAAACGCAAATCAAAGGCATGGATATGGATTCTTGCTGCTGTATTGTTGTTGTGCATCTTGGGATTCGTTTTCTTCAAATGCAATGGCAAATCCGACACTGTGCCTATAGCTAAGCCAGTTACAAAGGTGGTTGCAAAGAAAAAGACGATCACCAAGCAAGTGGAGAAAATCCAGAAAGACTTCAACGCTGCTCAGTTTAGTGTTAATAACGCAGAGTTGAATGACAGTGCTAAAATCATCCTAAACAACTTGGCAGATTTGCTAAAGTCACATAGCCAAGTGAAAGTAAACATTATTGGGCATGCTTCAGCCGAGGGAAATGCTGAGCACAATCAGAAGCTCAGTGAAGAAAGAGCTAAGGCTGCCTTTGACTACCTGGTAGAACTCGGCGTGAATGCCAGCCAACTTTCTTATGAAGGCAAGGGCAGCAGCGAGCCAATAGACTCCATCCGTCCAGAACTGAATCGCAGAACAGAATTTATCGTCAAATAATCAATTTAAATCATCTAATTATGGCTTTACAAAAAACTCAAAGCGGAAAGGTTGACAAGCGTACAAGGGAGTATAAGAATATGTGCGCCAACCTTGCCAAAGCCCGTGCCGCACAGAAGGGTGGAAAAGTGAAAGTGAAGAGAAGCAGCACTTCTGTCATGAGAACAAAATCTGGTAAATTAGACAAGCGCACAAAAGCAGGGAAGGAAGCTTGTGCCCGTATGGCTAAGGCCCGTGCCGCCAAAGGCAGTCTGCGGAACCGTATTGCCCGCTTATTCTTAAAATAAATCAAATTTCAAGAACAATGAAAACAGACATTCAAGCAGTAGCCGGCCTGATAGCATGTGCCATCAGCGCCGATGGAGAATACGATGAGGCAGAGCGCATTACGGTAGCCGAGATTGCCGAAGCATTGGAGTATAACGAGATTATGTTCAATTCCGCCGTCAACAATGCCGTGGACAAGGTGACGACGATGGATGAGGATCAGTTGAGCAGTTATCTGAGCGATTGTGCTTCAAAGGTTGATGATAAAGAAATCGGTATGATATTCGAGGCTGCTATGCAAATCATCCTCTGTGATGGTGTACTCAAACTCGATGAAGCCGAGCTCATACATACTATGGGCACAGCCTTAGGCATGTCTACCGCTATGGTGCTCATGCTCTTTGCCGATATGATCAAGCACGAGCCAGAAGTGGAGATAGACTTTGATACAGACGACGCAGAGCAGTAGGCTGTAATCAGATGAAAACAGAAATAATCAAACATTATAATTATGGAAAAGTCAGCAATCAGTGGAGAGTATGTTATCTCCCAGCAGGAGGACAACTCTATTAAGGTGTACAGAATTTTCGACAATGTGAAAGGTTCTCTTCGTGAGGCAGCAGAAACCGTAGGCTTTGAGTACGATCCGAAATGGACTACCCGCCAGTTTGGAACCAAGCTCTGCAAGCAGTATGGCGACGGCAGCTATGCCCAGGTAGGCAACTACTATGTGAAGGTGCTTAACTCTGGAGCTATCGAGTGCTACCGTGAGTACGACAATCAGAAGGCTGCCTTGAGGGAGATTGCTCAAAAGATTGGCTTCGAAGTTGATCCGAAATGGAACACACGTCAGTTTGGCAGCAAGCTCATTGATGCTTTAAACAAGTAAGAGACTGCTGCTTAAGGGTCGTAGCATACGATCAACTCCCTATTCCCAAGGCTCTTTTTTACTTGAAGAGAGCCTTGGGAATCTGTCAGGCTCCGCAGAAGTTCGCCCGCACGACGGGCATTTCCACTACCAAGGAGGGATTGGAGCGCAAGGTGGGGAAGTCGACTCTTGCTCTGTTCTTTGGTAAACATTGGTTCACTATGCGTACAAAATGGAATGTAATTATCTGGGTAATAGTCGCCTACATTGTGTTGAGTAGAATATCTTCATGTACATTTACAGCATGTTCTTCAGACAAATATGATGACTTTGAAAAAGCTATGCAGGAAGGAAATCTGACAGAAGCGCAGGG
>DLLX01000013.1:0-193 GCA_002479145.1 Prevotella sp. UBA7551
TAAAAATTATTGCTTTTCCAGCCGATTGATGTGACGTGTACTGCCCTTTCGGCTTCTGAAACCATTGGGATGGGTGGGCCGTAAGGTCAGCAAGCCGCTGATGTGCGCTTCGGACGGAAGTGATGGAAAGCAGGAGAATCATCCATGTCGTGGCCGATTCGGGCTAAAGACCCATCGGTATGTACAATTCAAG
>DLLX01000013.1:225-3371 GCA_002479145.1 Prevotella sp. UBA7551
CTCTTTGTTCGTGGTGTGCGCTGCACTGTTAGATTATGGTTCAGCAGGAGCGGACGGGAAGAATATTCCCCCATGCACAGCGAAGGGTAAGGAATAATTGCGTAACTTTGCATGCTGAACACCAACAGACCGCTATAAATAGGCATTATGGAAGACAAGATTCGCGTGCTGTATGATTATCAGGCATTTCACATGCAGCGTTTCGGAGGCATCTCGCGCTACTTCTACGAACTGGCATGCAACATGCGTCGTGTGGACGCGGCGATTGACATCCGCTTCTCCATGAACCAGTACATCCGCGGGACGCAGCTTGTCCGCTACACGCCCGTGCCCAAACGGGCGTTTAAGATCATGGAGGGGGTGTTTCGGAAAATCAACCGAAGCCACTCGCTCCATGCCATCCGCCGTGGCGATTTTGACGTCTTTCACCCCACTTATTATCACCCTTACTTTCTTGAAGGTTTAGGCGGGAAGCCGTTTGTGCTCACCATTCATGACATGACCCACGAGCGTTTCCCGCAATATTTTGCTCCCAATGACCCCACTCCGCACTATAAACGGTTGCTGGCGGCACGCGCCGCGCGTATCATTGCCATCAGCGAGTGCACCAAGCGCGACGTGATGGAGTTGCTGCACGTGCCGGAAGAGCGCATCGACGTGATCTATCACGGACTCAACGCGCAGCCCCTGTCGTCGGAAAAGCCCTTGGGCGTGCCGTCGCAGTATGTGCTCTATGTGGGCGAACGGCGCGGATACAAGAACTTTGGGGTCGTGGCAGAGGCTTTCGCAAGGCTTGCTGGCAGTAACCCCGAGCTTCATTTAGTGCTCACGGGGCGGCCACTGTCGGCCGAGGAGCGGGAGCTGTTCATACAAAAGGGCATTGCCGGGCGTGTGACAGTGATGAGTGACGTGAGCGATAGGCGGCTCGCCAGCCTGTATCGCAACGCCCGTCTGTTTGTCTATCCGTCGCTCTACGAGGGCTTCGGTGTGCCCATCCTCGAGGCTTTTGCGCAGCGTTGCCCCGTGGTGTTGAGCCAAGCGAGCTGCTTTGAGGAAGTAGCCGCCGACGCAGCGGTGTACTTCGACCCTGAGTCGGCAGACGAACTGGAGCAGGTTTTCAGCCGGCTCCTCTCCGACAGCAGCTTGTGCCACCTACTGGCAGCGCGCGGGGCGGAGCGGCTGAAGGGCTTCGCTTGGGAGAAAACGGCAAGGGAGACGGAGCAGACTTACATGAAAGTGCTTGCAGACCTTTAGGCGATGATGGAACCAACCAAAACTCAAATACCGCTGGTGAGCATCGTAATGCCCAGCTACAACCATGCCCCTTACCTTGAGGAGCGCATGGAAAGCATATTGGCGCAGGACTATCCCCACTTTGAAGTGATCGTGCTGGATGACGCCTCCACGGACAATAGCCGTGAAATATTGGCTCATTACCGTTCAGAGGAGCGCGTCACGCACATGATTTTCAACGAGGTCAACACCGGAAACACCTTCTGTCAGTGGGAGAAGGGGCTTCGGCTGGCAAAGGGAAAGTATGTATGGATAGCCGAGAGCGACGACGTGGCTGCCCCTACGTTCTTGTCTGAGCTGGTGGGCAGTCTGGAGCGGCATCCCGATGCGGTGCTTGCGTTCTCGCATTCGCACATCATCGATGGCGAAGGGCGGGAAATTTTGCCCAATGTCTGGGACGGTCGGTCGCCGTTCAGCCACGGAGGTGTCTACGATTCCCGCTACTTCTGCACCACGCGCATGCTTTTCTACAATGCCCCTTACAATGCGAGCATGGTGGTCTTTCGCAGGGACTGCGCGCTCCGCGTGACGCCAGAATACAAGAAATACCGCCATAATGGCGACTATCAGTTTTGGTTGGAGATGTGCAACCAGGGAAAGGTGATCGAGATACCCCAACCTCTCAACTACTTTAGGCAGCATGCCGCAAAGGTTTCCGCTACTGGGCAGGATGAGGCTTTGCTGGAGAATGCCGCCGTTGTGAGCAATGCCATTGCCATGTTGGGGCTTGGGTGGTATCAGCGTCAGTGTGTGAAGGGAAAGTATGCGAAACGCTGGAAGCGGTCGATGGAGCCTACGAAGCTGCAGGCTCGCGCGATGTTTCCGGACGTTTATGGCGGCGGGTGGCTGAGCATAGTGCTTTACACGATAGACAAACTGCTCAACATTTCAGGTCTGCAACGCTAAGAAGGGTGGCCAAGTGGGGCTTGTGTGGGGCTGGCTGTGGCGATTCTGTTGTGCCCTAATCCTATTTTCCCCTCAACTTACACATCATCCAGGGCAGCAGGAGGTGAGGCAAAAAGCGGCATCGGTCGGCGAATCGGTCGGTCTCGCACACCACGCGGATATTGTCCCAAAGCCCTGCCGAGCGGTGAACGTTGGACACTCCGTGTGTGTCGAAGTCGGCCACAGGCAGCGGAATGTGTACGAACTTCTTCCCAGCAAGGAACAGTTGCTTTGATTGTTTGAAGTCGGCGGAGTAGCGGTGGGCCATGTCGAAGGGATATTGGTGCAGACAATCGGTGCGGGTAAACACCGCCTGGTGGCAGTAATACATCTTGTGGCAGTTGCGGGGCGGCAGAGCCGGTTTCAGTATTCCATTCTTAATGATGTCGCCGTAGGCCACATCGGCTGGTGCGTTGAGTTGTGAGAAGAAGTCGGAAACCGTGTGCGGGGTGACGAAAGTGTCGCCGGCATTCATGAAAATACAATATTCACCGTGCGCCATCCGCACGCCTTTGTTCATCGCATCATATATACCTTGATCTGATTCGCTCACCCATTGGGTGATGCTTCCCTCGTTTCCCTTTATCGTTTCGAGTGTGCCGTCGGTGGAACCACCGTCTATCACGATGTATTCCAGGCGTGGGTAATCCTGGTTTGCCACGCTTCTTATGGTGCGTTCCAATGCGGCTCGGGCGTTGAACGTCACGGTAATGACCGTCACGAGAGGTGCTTTGTGCATAAATTCAGCAGAGAATACAGACAGTATAGTTGAAGTTCGTGGCTGCAAAGTTACACATTTATTCCCTATGGTTGTCGCCTTTGTCCTGGATTTATTTTCTTTATCCCAAATCGGTCATTAGGCCGTATTTGAAATTTTTGTATTACTCCTTATTGTCTTTTGATTTTTT
>DLLX01000054.1:0-6423 GCA_002479145.1 Prevotella sp. UBA7551
ACCTGCACGAAATAAACAGCAGCCTGGGACGAAATCTAATGACTGATTTGCGTAAAAGAAAAAGCCCGCATACACAGAGCTTGCTGCGTATGCGGGCTTCTTTTACCGTTGATTTTGGTGAGTAATTTTATTTCTTTCCCCCTTTATAAGCCTTATTCATCCCCTTGACTACCTCGTTGGTGATGTTGAGTGCCTTGTCTGCATAGAGGATGTTGTCGCCGCTCTTGGCCAGAATCATAGCATACTTCTTGTCCTTATTAAACACTGCAAGATAGTTGTGCACGCTGTCGGCAAGGGCCTTGTTATACTTGGCCACCTCCTTTTGATACTCCGCTCCGAGGCGTTGTTGTAAGGCTTCGGCATCCTGTGCCTGCTTCTGTATGCTGGCTTGTATTTGCTCTGCCTGCTGCTGCGTGTATTTATTGGCCTGGACGTTCTGCTGGAAGTTGGCTGCAGCCTGCTGCAACTGTTGCTGTTTGGCGTTTAGTGTCTTGCTGATATTGGCCTCCTTGGCCTTCATGGTCTTCGTCACTTCTTTCCAATAGGTATATTGGCTCATGATGGAGTCAATCTCAACGTAGGCAATTTTCTGTCCTCCGGCCTGCTCCTTGGTCTCACTTTGTGCGGTGGAGTCAGCCGTGCTGTCGTTTTGCTTTGGCTGGTTGTTGCATGACATGAGCACCATCGCGGCGATTGCCATCAGGGCTTGTGTACTGAAAACTTTCTTCATATCCTTGTGTTTGTTTTTATTGTTGTCGAAGGGGGGCTGAGACTAAAAGGCTTTGTTCGCCTTGCGTGCTTCCTTGTCTTGGTCTATAACGCAGTGGATGCCCTTTTTGCGCAAATATTCGTTGTCGTGTATGTGCATGGAATTGAACTTTCCATTCCTCACAAAAAGCACCCTGACGCATAGCAAGAGCACTGCAATAGCAATTATTAACACGCTATATAGAATTGTCTCAACCATTTTTCTTACTTTTGCAGTCGGTTAAACGACCGCAAAGTTACGACAATTCGATTAGAATCCAAAATAAAACAATCTAAAATTATGGCAAACGTAGAATTAAAGCCTGCTCGCGTGTTCGAGCAGTTCGCAAAGATTAATGCGATTCCACGCCCTTCAAAGCACGAGGGGAAGATGATTGAATACCTGAAGGCATTTGGTGCAGCGCACGGACTGGAGACCAAGGTGGACGAAACGGGTAATGTCATCATCCGCAAGCCTGCCACTCCGGGCATGGAGAACAAGCCCTGCGTGACCTTGCAGAGTCACATGGACATGGTCTGCGACAAGCTCGTGGATGTCGATATAGACTTTCAGAACGATCCCATTCAGACCTATGTCGATGGTGAATGGCTAAAGGCCAAGGGCACTACGTTGGGTGCCGATGACGGTATCGGCTGTGCCATCGAGTTGGCGTTGCTCGACAGCGATGACATAGAGCATGGACCCATTGAGTGTGTGTTCACCGTCGATGAGGAAACTGGGCTTACAGGTGCGTTTGGCATGAAGTCCGGCTTTATGAGTGGCAAGTATCTCATCAACCTTGACAGTGAGGACGAGGGGCAGATTTTCGTAAGCTGTGCTGGTGGTATCAACACGGCCGCCAAGTATGAGTTTGCGCGTGAGGATGCCCCTGAGGGCTATTTCTTCTTTGAAGGTAGTCTGAAAGGCTTGGTTGGCGGACACTCTGGCGATGACATCAACAAGAAACGCGCCAACGCCATCAAGATCCTTGGACGATTCCTCTACATGGAACAGGCCAAGATGGATCTCCGATTGGTCAGCTGGAACTCTGGTAAGATGCACAACGCCATCCCCCGCGACGGCAAGATTGTGTTCTGTGTGCCCGCAGACAAGAAGGAGGAGGTTAAGGCTGACTGGAACAACTTTGCTGCCGATGTGGAGGATGAGTTCCACGTCACGGATACGAATATGGTGTGGTCGCTCACCAGTGCCGATGCGCAGAAAGTGATGCCGAAGACTGTTTCGCGCAATTTGATACTTGCCATCCAGGCTGTTGACAACGGTCCGCTGACCAACTGTCAGGACGAGGAGCTTGCATGGCTCGTCGAAACCTCCAGCAATCTTGCCAGTGTGCAGAGCACTGATGGTGAGGTGACCATCGTGTCGAGTCAGCGTTCCAGCGTGATGAGTAATCTTCGCAACATGGCCAATGCCGTGAAGGCTTGCTTTGAACTTGCTGGAGCAGAGGTGATTCAGAACGACGGCTATCCCGCTTGGAAGATGAAGGCTCACTCTGAACTTCAGAAGATTGCCATCGAGGAGTACAAGAAACTCTTTGGCCATGAGCCGAAGGTGCTTGGAATCCACGCAGGATTGGAGTGTGGTCTCTTCTCCGAGAAGTACCCTGACTTGGATATGATCAGCTTTGGCCCGACACTGCGCTTTGTTCATACGCCGGACGAGCGTCTTCTCATTCCAACTGTGCAGATGGTGTGGGATCACCTGCTGGCCATTCTCAAGAATATAGATTAATCCGTCCAGACAGATAGCAATAAAAACGGGGCTTTGCGTTCCCTCCCATGTGATGAGGAGGAGGGCAAAGCTCCGCTTTCTTTGTTATAGGAGGACAGTATGGAGAACGAACCCCTTAAAAACCAAGAGTGGGGACATCAAGAAACCAAAATAATTTCGTAAATTTGCACCTATTATTCATCACGAACAAGAATACCAAAATATGGCAACTACCGACGACAAGAAAGTCATTTTCTCCATGGTGGGAGTATCACAGGTGATCCCCCAAAACCAGAAACGGATTCTCAACAACATCTATCTCTCTTTTTTCTATGGTGCGAAGATAGGTATCATTGGTCTGAACGGTGCAGGAAAGTCTACACTTCTGAAAATCATTGCTGGCCTTATAGAGCCGACACAAGGTGAGGTCGTGTGGAGTCCAGGGTATTCCGTAGGGTATTTGCCCCAGGACCCGCCCCTCGACGAGACGAAGACTGTGCTGGAGAACATCCGGGAGGGGGTCAGCAAGGTCTATGATGCGCTGCGTGAGTATGACGAGATCAACGTGAAGTTTGGTTTGGAAGAGTATTACAGCGACCCCGACAAGATGGAAAAGTTGATGGGAAGACAAGCTGAGCTTCAGGATATTATCGATTCCACAGATGCTTGGAATATGGACTCACGTCTTGAAAGGGCGATGAACGCTCTCCATTGTCCGCCCGGTGATGCCGCAGTGACACACCTTTCGGGTGGCGAACGCCGCCGTGTGGCCTTGTGCCGGCTATTGTTGACCAAGCCCGACGTCCTTCTTTTGGACGAGCCTACCAACCACCTTGATGCAGAAAGCATCGACTGGTTGGAGCAGCATTTGCAGCAATACGAGGGCACTGTCATTGCCGTCACCCATGACCGCTATTTCCTCGACGACGTGAGTGAGTGGATATTGGAGCTTGATCGTGGTGAGGGAATTCCTTGGAAGGGTAACTATTCTTCTTGGCTGGAGCAGAAAACGAAGCGCATGGCACAAGAGGAAAAGACGGCGTCTAAGCGTCGTCGTACCTTGGAACGGGAATTGGAGTGGGTCCGTATGGCTCCGAAGGCCCGGCAGGCAAAGGGCAAGGCGCGTCTGAACGCCTACGAGAAGATGCTCGGTGAAGAGCAGAAGGAACGGGAACAGAAACTGGAAATCTACATACCCAACGGTCCGAGGTTAGGCAATAAGGTAATCGAGGCGAAGCACGTTGCCAAGGCTTTTGGAGACAAAGTGCTTTTCAAAGATCTCAACTTCAATCTTCCTCCCAACGGTATCGTCGGTGTCATTGGTCCGAACGGAGCAGGTAAGACTACGCTCTTCCGCCTAATTATGGGATTGGAACAGGCTGACAGTGGAACGTTTGAGGTAGGAGAGACCGTGCGCCTGGCCTATGTTGATCAGCAGCACAAAGACATCGATCCACAAAAGACAGTCTATGAGGTGGTGTCACAGGGGAATGAGACCCTTCGCATGGGTGGACGCGATGTTAATGCGCGTGCTTATTTGTCGCGGTTCAACTTCTCTGGCACTGATCAAGGGAAGCGCTGTGGCGTTCTTTCGGGCGGGGAGCGCAACCGTCTGCAACTTGCTTTGGCCTTGAAGCAGGAGGGCAATGTGCTCCTGCTCGACGAGCCGACCAACGACATTGATGTCAATACGCTCCGTGCCTTGGAGGAAGGCCTCGATAGTTTTGCCGGTTGTGCGGTCGTTATCAGCCATGACCGATGGTTTCTCGACCGCATTTGTACCCATATCCTCGCCTTCGAAGGCAATGGTGAGGTAGTGTTTTTTGAGGGCGATTACTCCGACTATGAGATCAACAAGGCGCGTAGACTCGGCAATACGGAAATCAAAAAGACGCGTTACCGCAAGTTGATGGAGGATTAATCAGCCGTTGGGAAGTAGCGGCCGAGTCAACCGAGAAGATGAACAGAAAGTCAAGAACAGCCCTTTGGCGTAATAGCCAAGGGGCTTTTGGTTGACATTAGTCGATACTTTTGCTCATTTAGACTCAAGAATCAGAATCTCGTGACCAGTTCGACGACCAGCTTGTCCTTTTCTGAAGTGTGCGCAATGCCGCCATTGCGGTAGAAATACTTCTCGTAGTTGATTCTTATGTCACTCACGAACGGTTTTATCAAGCTGAGTGTCACGCCTCCTGTGAGCCGGGAACGTTGGTAGTCATTGACGATAAGACTTCCAGCCACATTCTCTTTGCCGTCAAGGTATCGCTTTCCATCACTGTGGTCACTCATGTAATCGTAACGAACAAGTGGGGAAATGTATCGTATCAGCCCATGTCTCGTGGGAATTTCGTAGCTGATGAAGGAGTTAAAGGCGTGCACGGGATGAAAGGAATCATGGGAATAATGCTTGTACAGGTACTCTGCTTCGGCGTGCAGACCATGCGCATGATAATTTATTCCCGCATCATACATCATGACATCCACATTGTCTGGCTTGATCTTCTGTGCACTAAGTGTGAGGTTCACACCGTGGGGCATGAAAAATTGCGCCTTGGCGGAGAAGTTGATGCTGTTGGTCCAGAAGTCTTTCTGGTTGGTAAGTCCCGATCCATTGAAGATGCCGGCTTCTACCTTGATGGGAAATCCCGCATTGAAGGAGTAGCCAATAGCACCACCCACATCGCGCACATTACCCACTTGCTTGGCAATGAAGGAACGGTTGGCGAAGTATTGCTGGTGGGGAGAGCGGTGTGCGTCGATAGTAAAAGGTACGCGCATCTGTCCCAATGTAATCTGTAGTCCCCGGATTGGTTTGAGACGGGTGTAGGCATCGAGCATCTTTATCTTGCCCTCGTCGCATAAATCTATCTCTGCCTTATATAATATGGTAGGAGAAAGTTGCCCGTCTACGCTGACTCGAGCGTTGCGTACCTCAAAGCGGCCTTCCTTTACTTCCGTTTGGTACTCATATTTTGAGCGTATCGTACCATGAATGTTCACGGTAAAGTCCTTTTTCTTGCTATCTGATGCGGCATTTTGCGCCCATGTACCGCTGCCATGAAAGCAGAGAAGGGCGGTGCAGAACAGGATTAAGTTGCGCTGTTTCATACCATCTTCTTTTGAATTGAGGTTTTACGGTGAGTTTGAACCTCGACTATGGGGCTTGAAAGTCTTTTTGAACGCCCCGTTATCTAAAATCTATTGCGAAGTTCGTAAATGAAAGTTGCAATCAGGCATTAATAGTGTGACAATCCTGTTACATTAAGAAAGAAAGGTAATAGGCTCTGTTTTGTAATCGAAACGTAACTTGATTGTCATCGTTTTGCAACTATATAGTTGTGCGGATGTAGTAGTTTTGCAATTGGAAAGAATGATGAACTCCCAATGAATAATAAAGAAAAGCAGACGCTGTATGTAGATCGCGACGTGAGCTGGATGTATTTCAATCACCGTATCCTTCGGGAGGCGGAGAAGGAAAGCGTGCCTTTGTTGGAGCGACTCTCGTTCCTTGGCATATACAGTAATAACCTTGACGAGTTTTTTCGTGTGCGGGTAGCCTCGCTCAATCGGCTGGTCGACAGCGATAAAGTGCCAGAAAAACGCCATAAGGCCATCAAGAAAATAATCAAAACAATCAATCAACTCAATGAGTTGTATGCGACGGAGTATGCCCAAACCATCTTAACCGTTTTTGATGAGTTGGAGAAACACCATATCAGAGTACTCGATGAGACCCAGTTGAATGACGAACAGAAACAGTATCTCCGGCGCTTCTATTATGATAAGCTCAACGGTTCTACCAATCCTGTGTGGCTTTCGGCTGTCGAAGACCTCAATGTGTTTGAGGATAATCGGATTTATCTCGTTGTGAGGAAGGCGCATATCGACGATGGCAAGGTGAAGTATGCCGTCATTAAGGTGCCCGACCGCACATTTGGCCGATT
>DLLX01000054.1:6491-18927 GCA_002479145.1 Prevotella sp. UBA7551
TTCTGCCTTCCTTTGATTTTTATTGGTACGAAACCATCGGTCTATGATGCCTATTCGTTTAAGTTCACTAAGGATGCGGAAATGGAAGTGGACAATGAGGCGGACTATGGCGCGATGGAACGAATTGCGCTTGGCGTAAATTCACGTCGGCGTGGTGCGCCCATCCGTGTCATTTACGATAAAGATATGCCCCGCGAGATGAGGAAGCGTGTCTCCGACCGGTTGAATATGCGTGACCTGGATACCCTGTTGGCTGGTGGCCGCTATCAGAATCACCGCGACCTTATGTCATTCCCTGACTGTGGAGAGGCCAGTTTGCGCTACGAAAAATGGACGCCAGTGATGCGTCCGGAGTTTCTCGGCGAGGAGTCAGTTCTCGATCAGATTCGCAAGAAAGACCTCTTCATTCACGTTCCTTACCATTCCTTCGATGCTTACATCCGCTTATTGCGTGAGGCGGCGTTGCGTCCGAGCGTGAAGGAAATCAAGACCACACTCTATCGTCTGGCCAAAGACTCGAAAGTTGTGAAGGCTTTGATCTGCGCTGCACGCAATGGCAAGAAGGTTACGGCAGTAGTTGAACTGATGGCGCGGTTTGATGAGGAGAGCAATATCAAGTGGAGTAAGCGTATGCAGGAAGAAGGTGTGAATGTCATCTTTGGCGTTGAGGGATTGAAAGTCCACTCAAAACTTTTGCACATTAAAACAAGTAAGGGTGACATCGCTTGTGTTGGAACAGGCAATTTCCATGAGGGCAACGCGCGTGTGTATACCGATTATCTGATGATGACCGCTCGTCGGGGCATCGTTTCAGAGGTGGAGAAGGTGTTTGCCTTCATCAACCGACCCTTCACCCCACCACGCTTCAGAGAGCTGATGGTGTCTCCCAACTCCATGAAGACCCGCGTTCTTCGCTTGTTTGACAACGAAATTAAAAACGCTCAAGCAGGGCGACCCGCATGGGTTAAGCTGAAAATCAACCATATAACGGACCCCGACGTTGTTGATAAAATGTATGCAGCCTCGCGTGCGGGAGTGAAAATCGATGCGCTTGTGCGTGGCAACTGTTCACTTGTACCTGGGGTGGCAGGAGTGAGCGAAAATATTCATGTGGTGGGGATTATCGATCGATATTTGGAACATTCTCGCATCCTTATCTTTTGCAACAATGAACGGCCACGTTACTTCATTGGTTCGGCTGACTGGATGCCGCGAAACTTAATCAATCGCATAGAAGTCATGGCGCCAGTTTATGATGATGGCATGAAGCGCGACCTTCTCCGCACGGTGGAATATGGTCTGCGCGACACCACCAATGGCCGCCTTGTCGATGGAAAGGGTACGGACAACATACAGCCTGTGCCGGAAGGAGAACGCCCATTCCGTTCGCAGGAGGAACTTCACAAAGCCTATACATTATGAATATAGCAGCTATAGATATTGGATCAAATGCCGCCCGTCTGCTCATCAAAAGCTTTGATACCGACGAGATGGGCGGAACGCGCATTCGGAAGCGGCTTTTCATCCGTATTCCGTTGCGTCTGGGAAAGGACGTTTTCACCTTGGGGAAAATATCCAAGGAGCGTCAGCGAATGATGCTTCACATGATGAAGGGCTTCCGTCAGTTTATGTTGCTCTATGAGGTGGAGCACTTTCGGGCCTGTGCCACATCGGCTATGCGCGATGCCGAGAACGGAAAGAAAATCATGCAGCGCATTGAAAAGGAAGCCAACATCCCGCTTGAGATCGTTTCTGGAGCGGAAGAGGCTCGGCTTTTGTGCAACAACCTTGTGGAATATACCGATAGTGGGGTGGGCAACTTCGCCTACGTCGATGTGGGTGGCGGCTCCACGGAGATTTCTCTCCTTCACGACGGTATCCTTGCCGAGAGCCATTCATTTAACATAGGTACACTCCGAACGTTGGGTAGGGGGGTGAATGCTGAGGAAAAGGCAGCTATGCGACGTATGCTTGAAGAGTATGCCGCTGAATTTCCTGGGACAAAAATAATCGGTTCTGGTGGCAACATCAACCGTCTTTTCCGCTTGGCGCACATTAAGAATGGTTTGCGTGAGTTGCCAGTAGAGCGATTGCGAGAGTTGTATTCCGCCCTTCTCCCGCTCTCTGTCGAGCAGCGGATGGAGCAGTTCAAGCTCAAGGAGGATCGGGCTGATGTGATTGTTCCCGCTGCTGAGATATTCCTTTTGGTGGCAGAGTCATTAGGGAGCGACAGCATCATTGTGCCCAACATATCACTTGCCGACTCCATTGTGGATGGTGTATGGCGTGGAGTGCAGGAAAAAGGTAAATCGTCAAAGGCGTCCCAGTCCCGCTAAATAAGGCGGTTTTAGGGAAGCTACTCTTGGGTAAAAGGTCGTCTGAAACGGCAACCCTCGCGCCAGCGGGAGCATCCATAGGCGGTTTTTCCCTTGATGATGGTTCCCTTTCCGCACAATGGGCAAGGTTGTCCCACGAGGGAGGCATCTCCTTGGTTCGTCTTGGCGGATGATTCTTTTGAGCTTGGTCTTTCCTTATTTTTCTTTTCGGCTGCCTTTCCTTTGGCTGAGGCTTTTTTTCTGGTCGTTTTTTTCACATCCTCATCGGTCGTGACAGCAATGTGGCGGTTGCTGTTGTCGGCCAACACGTCATGCACAATCTGTCCCACTTGTTGTTTCAGTTCGTTGATAAACTGCCCTGCATCATACTTTTTCCGCTCTATGTCGCGCAGTTTCTTCTCCCAAATTCCCGTCAGTTCACAGCTGGTGAGCAGCTTCTCGTGGATAGTCTCTATCAGCTGAATGCCCGTGGGAGTGGCCATAAGATTCTTCCGTTGCCGCCTGATATAGTGCCGTTTGAACAAAGTCTCGATGATACCAGCCCTTGACGATGGCCTACCAATGCCATTTTCCTTCATTGCGGCCCTCAGTTCCTCGTCGTCAACAAACTTTCCCGCTGTCTCCATGGCGCGCAAGAGTGTGGCTTCTGTGTAAAACTTAGGAGGTGTGGTCTGTTTCTCGGTCAGTGTAGGCTCGTGAGGTCCAGTCTCTCCTTTGACGAAAGTGGGAAGCACCTTCTCCTCATTTTCTTTCTTTTCCTTACCTTCTTCCACATCATTGTCGAGCGCATAGACCACGCGCCAGCCTGGATTGATAATTTCCTTTCCCGTGGCTTTGAACTCCACCTTGCCTACTTTGCCCATCACGGTTGTTGCCGCAAATTGGCAGTCGGGATAAAAAGCGTTGATGAATCGGCGTGCGATGAGGTCATAGACGTGACGCTCATTGTCGGAAAGCCCCTGCGGGATGACTCCTGTGGGGATGATGGCATGGTGGTCGGTCACCTTTGAGGAGTCGAATACGCGTTTAGATTTGCGGAGTTTCGCCTGGCCAAGTGGTTTGATTAGTTCGGCGTAGGGGGCATTGCCAGCCACTTTCACTTGGAAAACGCCATTTAGTATCTGTGGGCACTGGGCGTATATGTCGTCGCTAAGGTATTGTGTGTCGACGCGGGGATAGGTAGTCAGCTTGTGTTCGTAGAGCGATTGGATGAGGTTGAGTGTCATCTCCGCAGAGAAACCAAACTTTTTGTTACAGTCCACCTGTAGCGATGTGAGGTCATAGAGCTGCCGGGGTGATTCCGTACCTTTTTTCTTCTGCACACTGGTGATCTCGAAAGGTAGTCCGGCGAGCGACGCGAATGCGGACTCTCCCTCTTCTTTGTTCATGAACTTGCCCTTGGTGGCAAGAAAGAGGGTGTCACGATAGCGGGTCGAGAGCACCCAGTAGGGTACTGGAACAAATTCGTCAATTTCCTTTTGCCTTCTCACAATCAGTGCGAGAGTTGGAGTCTGTACGCGTCCGATGGACAGTACTTGACGGTTTTGACCATACTTTAGAGTGTACAGGCGGGTGGCATTCATCCCCAAGAGCCAGTCGCCAATGGCCCGGGAAAGTCCAGCGAGGTACAGCGTCTCATACTGCTGCTGCTCCTTCAGGTTCTGAAATCCCTCGCGGATGGCCTCGTCGGTCATCGAGGAAATCCACAACCGTTTCACGGGACAGTGCACACCAGCCTTTTGCATCACCCATCTCTGAATCAGTTCTCCTTCCTGGCCAGCATCACCGCAGTTGATAATCTCATCGGCTTGGGCATACAATTTCTCGATAATGGTAAATTGCTGCTTGGTTCTCTCGTCATCAATGAGCTTGATTCCAAACCTTTGAGGCACCATCGGTAGTGCGGCGAGACTCCAACGCTTCCACATTGGCGAGTAGTCATCGGGTTCTTTCAGCTCACAAAGATGTCCGAAGGTCCAGGTCACTTGGTAGCCATTGCCCTCCATGTAGCCTTGGTGCGAATGCGTGGCTCCCAATATTCGCGCGATGTCGCGTCCCACGGATGGTTTCTCGGCGATGCAAACAATCATCTTTCTCTATCGTTTTCTTTGCTATTTTGCCCTGCATAGGGGCGTTTTTGATGCAAAGATACCGATTTTCTGCAGAAAATGGCTACCTTTGCGGGACTGTTTTTGGTTATGGTGCAAAAGAAAGAGAGAATGAAATTTGCGATTATCGCTGCTGGCGAAGGTTCTCGCTTAGCCAAGGAAGGCGTCCTGTCGCCCAAGCCGCTTGTCGAGGTGGCGGGAAAAAAGCTCATCGATCGTCTGCTGGGTGTGTTCCAGTCTGTCGGCGCCGCGGCTTTGTGGGTGGTCTGCAACGATCTCCGTCCCGAAGTGGCCGAGCACCTACAGCAGATTATGCGGCATGGTTTGGATGGATGTCAGCTCCCTTTGCACTATATTGTGCGGACCACACCCAGCTCCATGCACAGCTTTGCAGCCTTGGCGCCCCATCTTGAGGATGGTCCTTTCGTGCTCACTACAGTCGACACCATCTTCCGCCCCGAGGAGTTTGTGCGCTATGTAGAGGACTTTTCAGCAGCCATAGCCCAGGGATATGATGGGCTGATGGGTGTGACGGATTTCATTGATGATGAGCGCCCATTGTATGTCAGCGTGGGTGATGGCGACATCATCACGGGGTTCTATGACACCTATGCCGATGGCCTGAGCCTCATCTCGGGCGGTATTTATGGCCTGACGCCACGTGCACTTCCCGTTCTCCACCGCTGCTTGGAGCAAGGAAGCAGCAGGATGCGCAACTTCCAGCGTGCTATGGTTGCCGAAGGTCTCCGCCTGAAGGCATGGCGATTCTCCAAAGTGTTGGACATAGACCATGCCACAGACATCGCCAAGGCGGAGAAATTCCTTGAAGGGTGTACGCCATGCGAGTAGTGGGCGTGCAGCGAGCGTTGCGCTTTTCGCCCAACAGCGTGGAAAAAGACCTTGCCATCCTGCGTGCCGTTGTCGAGCCGATGCGTGGCAAAATTGTGTCGGAGGAAAACGCAGCGTTGCCCAATGTGCTCGACGGAGCCTCCTTGGTGCTTTCGATGGCGCGTACGCCGTGGGCATTATCCTGCTTGGACACTGCTGTGCAAGATGGTGTGAGGGTGATCAATCCACCAGAGGGTGTGCGTCGCTGCGCACGCGTCATGCTCCGGCGGCTCGCTCTGGCGGCCTCCGTTCCCGTTCCGCCCGCTGATGGTGACGTGGGGTATTGGTTGAAGCGGGGTGACGCAGCTGCACAAAGCAAAGACGACGTGGTGTTTTGCGCTGACCATGATGCGCTTGACCGCGCCCTGTCCGAATTTCATTCGCGTGGCATTATCGAATATATTGTTCAGGCGCATCAGCTTGGTGACCTCGTAAAGTTTTATGGGGTGCTTGACACGGGCTTTTTCCGCTACTTCTATCCTGGTGATGATGGCCAAACGAAGTTTGGCGATGAGACGCGCAATGGCATGCCACACCATTACGCTTTCTCTGTGTCAGCACTTCAGTCTGCCGCAGAGCGTCTTGCCTCTTCTGCTCGTTGCCCAGTTTATGGAGGCGATGCCATCGTCAGTTCTAAAGGAACTTTTGTGCTTATCGACTTCAACGATTGGCCCAGTTTCTCCCGTTGCCGCATGGAAGCTGCCGAGGCCATCCGTCAGTTAGTTTTGGCAGGTGGTTGTTGAAGGGCTGCTGAAAACATATACTGATGAAGATGACGACCTCGTGGTAGGTGGGTAGGGTCTTGTTTGGGATGTACCTTGCGGAAGAAAACAAATAAATAAGTTTCTGCTTGGTTTGTTGTCTCGTAACCTATTGAAAATCAATGTGTTGAAATATGGCCTAAATGACCTTGCAATATAGGCTAAAAAGCGTTCTAATAGGGGCTTTATCATGCGATGATTTAGCTGGTATGGCGAGGCAATACCAGCCCTTTTGTAAATCGATTCAGAACAGCGTGTTTTGCGGCTAAAACCTTTATATTTATCCGTTGGTTTTATTCAGTCCCGCCAAGACAACTTAGATGTTGGTTGGGCAAAGGTGAAAAATGATAGATAAAAACATCATCTCGTTTATCATCAGACTTTGTTTAGTATTAATTAACACAATGGAGGCTTCTAAAATAAACTAAAAACGTAAATTTGCACTCTCAATCAATTAACTGTCCTTTTGTACAGCAGTGCATGATGCATGGGGTAGCCACTTCCCCATTGCATGACATAGCTGACTTGAGCGAGTACTTCTTTCTGTGCCGATGATGCGCAAAATGTAGAATAAAGAGTGCCTTTGAAAACATAAATGTGTCAAAATGTTAGAACCTATGAAGACAAAAAGTATTTTATTGTTCTTTGTAACAATGTTTGTGCTATGTGGATGTAAGAAAGATCCGCAGGAAATTTTCAATGAGCAGAAGTCTGGTGTGGTGCTCATTTGTAATGAATTCTATTATGATATTGCCCTATCCAGTGGCAGTCATATCTATTTCTCCGGGCTTGATGCAGATGGGGACTTCCTCAATCTTACTTTTGACTTGCCGGAAATTAAAAAGAATCCGAATATTCTCAATGGGACAGGTTTCTTCATTGACAATACAGGGCGCATCCTTACCAACCGTCATGTCGTTGCACCAGAAATAGATAAGGCAACTGTACGGCAGAATCTTAATGCCATTATAGAAGGTTATGCAGAATACATTGAGTCTTTACAAGATTCCATGAGCCAGCGCTACCAAGCTATTCAAGACTATGCTCAGCAGTCATTGTTTCAAGATTCAATGGGGGATGTCTATACAACATTGGATGACGATGAGATTCAAATGCTTCGGCAGGAGGCTGAAAGTTTGGAAGAGCAATATTCGCAGGCTGAAAATATAAAAGAGGAAGTGAGAAGTAATATACTTGGTTACAACTTCACAATCAAACTTCATTCTCAATTCGGAGTTGCCTATGATGGAAGTAACGTCAACTCATGGGACGATTTTATGAAGAATCCTTGTGAGTTGCTACAGGTATCTCAAGATGCAAACTCTGACCTTGCCTTGTTGCAACTGAAGAGTAAGGTAACGCCTTCGGGTAAATACATATTTGATTACACCCAATATGATGAAAACGCCGATGATAATCTCAAGGTTAACCAAACACTTTATATGATTGGTTATAACCATGGTGTCGTTTTGGCTAAGACAAACACTGGAATTAACGCACAGTTTACGAGTGGGACTGTCACACAAAACCCAGATGGCAACAGGATAGTCTATAGTATTCCAGCCATGGAGGGATCAAGCGGATCGCCTATTGTTGACGAATATGGCAATTTGATTGCCGTGAACTTCGCAGGAAGTAAAGGTAGTGACAATTTCAATTTTGGTATACCTATGCTTCGTATATTAACCTTCCTAAAGTGACAAGAGGAGAAGGGAATCTCTCTACTTATAGTTTGAAATGAAGAAGTAACACGGGTTGTAATTCAATAATAAAGACAGTACAATTTCATCTTATCCTTGAAGAGATGCTGCTAAGGAAGATTGCAAGGCTTCAGCATGTTGACAGTAGCCCCAGACGGGATAGTCTTTTGCGGCGTTCAGTTGATGAATAGGGTCTGCTTCAAGTGTTAATTATTGGTTAAATCAAAAAAAAGACACGCAAATCTTTGGTAGAGTCGTGCCAACTGTGTACCTTTGCATCCGCAATTAGGAATTGCTGACAATGGCTGATTCCTTGGATTGTGACTAATATCGCGGAGTGGAGCAGTTGGTAGCTCGCCAGGCTCATAACCTGGAGGTCGCACGTTCGAGTCCTGCCTCCGCAACTATTATCGGCGAAACGAGTTGAATTCCAACGGATTTTGCCGATTTTTTGTTTAGAACAGCATCAAAAAGCCATATTGCACGCTAACAGAAGCAGCAGAAAGCAATAAAGATTAGTGTGGAATAAGTGATTGTTGGTAATTGATGCAGAAACTCGGTTAATTAGTATTAAATCTTCGTCAAAATTGGTTGGGAAGAGTATTAGCCAGAAAAAAAAGTGGTATCTTTGCAAAGAATTATGCCGTTGTGGCTCGAATAAGTTCCGCCAATCAGTGGACGCCATGCGGTAAGAACGTATTACATATAATAAATAAGATGTACGCGATTGTAGAAATCAACGGCCAGCAGTTCAAGGCTGAGGCTGGAAAGAAGCTCTTCGTTAACCGCTTGCATGATGTGGAAGAGGGCCAGGCTGTTGAGTTTGACAAGGTTCTGCTCTTGGATAATGAGGGAACCGTGAAGGTAGGTGCACCGACCGTAGAAGGTGCAAAGGTAGTGGCAGAGGTTGTAAAGCCTCTGGTAAAGGGTGATAAGGTGATTGTCTTCAAGATGAAGCGCCGTAAGGACTATCGTAAGAAGAAAGGACACCGTCAGCAATACACCCAGGTAGAAATAAAATCAATCAACGCTTAAAGTAGGAGGACGAAAGAATGGCACATAAAAAAGGTGTAGGTAGTTCTAAGAACGGTCGTGAGTCTCACAGCAAGCGACTTGGCGTGAAAATCTGGGGTGGCCAGAAAATCACCGCAGGCAACATCATTGTTCGTCAGCGTGGCAACCGTCATTATCCCGGAGAGAATGTTGGTCAGGGCAAGGATGACACGCTCTATGCGCTCACTGATGGTATCGTCTTTTTCAAGAAGGGCCGTTTCAATAAGAGCACGGTTCATGTTTTGTCGGAGGAGGCTTATGCCGCCAAGACTAAGGTGAACGCAGACGCCTAAACTCAAATATTTCTATTCCAAACAAACACAAAAAGCCTGTCTCCTGTTTATGGAGCGGGCTTTTTGCCTTTATTTATGCCTTGCATTGAAAGTACAGTCGTTCCATATTGGTCATATATTGTCGGGTGGAAGCATAATCCTCGGATTTCTCCTCTTCTTCTGGATGCTTTGGCAGGGTCGTATGATACTTTCTTTTATTGAAAGATCTGTTTGAGTTTGGTGTATCAGTCTAAAGAATTATAGGGGCCTTGCGTCACTTTTTTGGTTAAAAATACGTACCTTTGCAGCAAACAAAATACTTTTAAAATACAGACAACGCAATATGGAATTAGCTACGAAATATGACCCCAGAGAAGTGGAGTCAAAATGGTATCAGTACTGGTTGGACAATAAGCTGTTCAGTAGCCATCCCGATGGGCGAGAACCTTACATAGTGGTCATCCCGCCTCCCAATGTGACTGGCGTGCTTCACATGGGACACATGCTTAACAATACCATTCAGGACATACTTGTGCGTCGTGCACGCATGGAAGGGAAGAACGCTTGCTGGGTACCAGGTACTGACCATGCGAGCATTGCCACCGAGGCTAAGGTGGTTGCACGGCTTGCCGAGGAAGGAATAAAAAAGAGCGACCTTAGCCGAGAGGAGTTTCTTCGCCATGCCTGGGACTGGACACACGAACATGGAGGCATAATTCTTAAGCAACTGCGTAAACTTGGCGCGTCATGCGACTGGGACAGGACTGCTTTCACGATGGACGATGTGCGCTCGAAGAGCGTCATTCATGTGTTTGTAGACCTCTATAAAAAAGGCCTTATCTACCGTGGTGCACGCATGGTTAATTGGGATCCAAAAGCCAAGACGGCGCTTTCCGATGAGGAGGTGATTTATAAAGAGGAGCACAGTAAGCTTTATTACCTGAAATATTATGTTGCGCAAGATGAGCAGGCGAGTGTGGAGCGCAAGGAAGAAGGCAATGTAATGCACCGTGACGAGCATGGTTGGTATGCGGTCGTTGCCACGACACGTCCCGAAACCATCATGGGCGACACAGCTATGTGTATCAATCCCGATGATGTGAAAAACACCTGGCTTAAAGGCAAGCACGTTGTCGTGCCTAAAGTGGGTCGTGTGGTTCCTGTTATAGAGGACGGATATGTTGACATAGAGTTTGGAACGGGTTGTCTGAAGGTAACACCTGCGCACGACATCAATGACCATGCTCTCGGCTTGAAACACAATTTGGAGACGATCGACATATTCAACGATGACGGTACTATCTCCGAGGCGGCAGGTCTCTATGTTGGGCTTGACCGTATGGACGTGCGCAAGCAAATAAGTCAGGACCTCCAAGAGTCTGGGCTGATGGAGAAAATAGAGGATTATACAAACAAAGTTGGCTTCTCGGAGCGCACAAATGTGCCTATTGAACCGAAACTCTCCACCCAATGGTTCCTTAAGATGCAGCACTTCGCAGATATAGCACTTGCTCCGGTGATGAACGACGAGATTGAGTTCTATCCCAAGAAGTACAAAAACACATATCGCCATTGGCTTGAGAACATTAAGGACTGGTGCATTTCACGTCAGCTCTGGTGGGGACATCGCATTCCTGCGTGGTACTATCGACCACAAGAACAACACATCGACGCTACTTTCCCGAAAGTGGGCGAGATATTTGTTGATGAGTCAGTCCAAAAAGTGGTGGAGCAGGCACGCAAAAAATATCCACGGGCACAGTTTTCTGAGAGTGATTTCCAGCAAGATGATGATGCACTCGATACTTGGTTCTCCTCATGGTTGTGGCCAATCTCGCTCTTCAATGGAATCAACGAACCCAATAATGAGGAGATTAATTACTACTTCCCAACCTCAGATCTTGTAACAGGCCCGGATATCATCTTCTTTTGGGTGGCTCGTATGATTATGGCGAGCTACGAATACCGTCATGAAAAACCGTTCAAGCATGTGTATTTCACGGGAATCGTGCGCGACAAGCTGGGACGCAAGATGTCCAAGAGCCTTGGTAACTCTCCAGACCCCATCGACTTGATAGACCGATATGGTGCCGATGGTGTGCGTATGGGTATGATGCTCAGTGCGCCTGCTGGCAATGATATCCTCTTTGATGTGTCGCTTTGTGAGCAAGGGCGCAATTTCAATAATAAGATTTGGAATGCTTTCCGCCTTGTCAAAGGCTGGGAGGTTAGCCCTGCCGTAGAGCAGAGCGAGGAAAACCGCATCGCTGTACGTTGGTTTGAGGCAAAGCTCCGCGAGGCCAATGCAGAGATGAACGGTCATTTCGCTCAATATCGCATTTCTGATGCGCTGATGACGGTCTATCGTCTATTCTGGGATGAGTTCTCAAGTTGGTATTTGGAGATGGTGAAGCCGGCCTACAAGGACGGAAAAGCGCTTCCTATAGATCAAGGGACGTATGACGCAACGCTTCATTTCTTTGATGTGTTGCTCCGAATGCTTCATCCTTTCATGCCTTTCATCACCGAGGAACTGTGGCAGCACCTCGCACCACGCAAGGATGGTGAGAGTATCATGGTGGCGCAGCTTAATGTGAAATCACCGACTGCTGATGACCTTCAGTTCTGCAAAGAGTTTGAAGTGGTCAAACAAGTTGTGACGGGTGTGCGCTCGGTGCGCAATCAAAAGAATATCGCTCCGCGACAACAGCTGGTTCTTCAGGCTGTTGGAGGCAACGAAGTGGCTTCCTATGAGAGCGCTATTCTGAAGATGGCCAATCTGTCGAAGATAGAGATTGTTGCCAACAAGTCTGCGGATGCTTCCGGGTTTATGGTTGATAAGTCCGAATGGGCTGTCCCAGTAGGCAACCTTATCGATGTGGATGCAGAGTTAGAGAAGGGAGAGAAGGAGCTTACTCATTTGGAAAAATTCCTTGCAGGTGTTACCAAAAAACTCTCTAACGACAATTTCGTTGCTCATGCGCCCGCTGCTGTTGTAGAAAAGGAGCGAAAGAAGCAGGCCGATGCAATGGAGAAGATAGCCATGGTGAAGGCAATGATAGAGAAGCTAAGGTCTGGCAAATAATAGAATAAAAAGCTAATCGAATTGGTATGGGTCATTTGGAATTATATTCCGATGACCCATTTCTATATGGTTGTCCATTAACCCCAAATCAATTAGGATTTGCTTTAACCCAAATCGTTCATTAGATTTCGTCCCAGGTTGTTGTTTATTTCTTGCAGGTTACAACGTAAGTGTTGAAGGCATAGCGGGCTATGGCGAAACACTTACGGCAGCAAGATGCCGAAAGAAACAGT